>QNBL01000119.1 GCA_003641695.1 Spirochaetota bacterium | reverse complement strand
GGGGCATATTTTTATTCTTGTCTTTCTATTGATACTTCTGCTTACTACAATAGATATTTCTCCCCCCTTAAAAGAGTTCACTCCGTTTTTAGCATACTTCAGGAAGTACCTCGTTCTTTTTCTCACAGGTATTTTTTACGCTGCAGGAATATGGAGCGACAAGATCCTTCTCTGGTTTATCAAGGGAGACGGAGTTGAAGGAACGTTCCTCCATATGTTTGCTCCCTATGATATGCCGGTATATCTTGCTAATCTCACAATTATACCGGGACTTGTTTATTTTATGATCTATTCCGAATCCAATTTTTACATAGCCTTAAAGAAAGTATTGCTTCATCTGGGACGCGATATTGAAAGCAGGATTAAGCAGGGGAAGTACATTTTGTATAAAACAGTAAAATCAAGTCTAAGGGAACAGTCTCTTTTTCAGGGAGTAATTACGCTTGTCCTGATTATTATTGCTCCGGATATAAAAGCACTTTTTCTGTCAGATGCAGTGAGTGTATTGACTTTCAGGATTACGTTAACAGCATTGTTTTTTAATCTGCTTTTGCTTACAACCGTAACCTTTCTGTTCTATATAGAAAAGTACAAAAGTGCGTTTTTTTCAGTGATGATCTTTTTTTCTGTGAATGTTGGTGTTACACTATACAGCACAGCAGCGGACTTTCCCTATTACGGAGGCGGTTATCTTGTCTCTTGCGCTGTCGGTACTATAGCTGCATTTATCTTTTTGCGTCATGGAATAAAATACATTGAC
The DNA here is from genome assembly GCA_003641695.1 of Spirochaetota bacterium. Lineage (GTDB taxonomy): Bacteria > Spirochaetota > Spirochaetia > B11-G9 > B11-G9 > B11-G9. Next base: position 7,215 of record QNBL01000119.1, on the reverse strand, counting down.
AGGGATATATTTGCTAAATATTAACCCTGAGGAGAATAGTATGAATGGTAGATTTTATGCACTTTCACTTATGTTATTTTTAATTGTTTCAGCGGGTTTATTTTCCCAGGAGAAGACCAGTTCTGCTCCTGAAGAAACCAGCAACTCACAGGCGAAGAAGGTCGAGGCGATACTGCCCCGGACCAATCCCGATCTTATCTTTGTTGAAGGGGAAGATGCTGTCTCCACCAACTTTAACCGCGAGCCTATTTTGAACTACAGCTGTTCAGGATTCAGAACGCTGCAGCTGCAGCAAACCATTGATGCTCCTGAGGGATCTTCTTATTTTGCCGATTTTGTTTTTTATGCCGAGAAGGACGGGACCTACGAGCTGTGGTATGGCGGTACTCCTCCGGGCAACAGAAATGAACTACTCCCTTCCTATGCTTCCCCTTTTACACTAAAGCTGGATGAGTTCGACGTCACTGATGTCTACAGGGAAGATATGCATGTAGCTGAAAATTATGCACCCGCATACTACTGGAACTATGTAAAGGATGTAAACCTTTCTGCCGGGGAGCATAGACTGAGTTTTGAGATACCTCTGCGCAGAGGGTATGATAACAAGTATGTGTTTTATCTGGATAATTTTTTTCTTGTACGGAAAGAAAACGGGAAACGGATCCTGCATGACCCGCTGCCGTCTGTTTTCCCGAAGGATCCTGATAATAGATCCATGGATAAACCTCTGGCCTCCATAGATGAATATCAGATTCTTATCCGTGATAATCCTGAGGAGTCAGGTAACTATATCGAGTTGGCCCTGGTGTACTCTCTCGTTGGTGATTATCTCAATGCACTCAAAAATCTAAAGAAAGCCCTGCTGCTGGAACCTGATGACCCTGACATTAAACTGCTCATCGCCAAAAACTTGATTTGGAAAGGTTCCTTTTATGATGGAATAGCCGAGTATCAGGACCTTCTTCTTATTGTTCCGGAAAAACTTGACTACTGGATTGAGGCGGGAAAGATAGCAGCCTGGGTCGGACAGTATGAGGATTCTGAAGATTTCTTTAAGAAGGGTCTGGAACAGTTTCCGGGTAATCTGAATCTTCTTGCCAATCTTGGTATTACCTATCTCTGGGCTTCGGATACGGTAAATGCTGAGAGGGTTTTTAAACAGGTGGACACCCTTGTAGGCGAAGATATCGATACCTTGATGGAGCTTGCCGGCATCTTTCTTGTAAACGGTTATCCCGACAAGGCAATAGATACCTATAAAAAGGCAATGGCCAAGCATCCTGAATATCTTGAACTCTACTTTGATCTCGAGAATGCCTACCGCCAGGCTGGGGAAAGGGATAAGATTCCTGCTTTAAGAAAGCAAATAGACTCTATTTTTATCAAGACTCCTGAACTGGAAAGAAGAGTTAAAATTTTCTATAACAAGCAGAGTATGAAGGAAGAAGTTCTTGTTCAATACAAGGAAGATCTTAAAAATGATCCTGATAATCTGGTTTTACGTAAATCCCTCGCGGAAATGTACTTCTGGAACGGATACAAACAGGAAGCGGTGGATGAATATCTCAACATTCTTACCAACTACACCTACAGATCCTTGCGGGATACAGAGAAAGAGGTAGAACCATTTCTTGAATTGCTGGATAAGTCATATGTTTTTTACAATTTTTTAAAGAAGCTTCCCGGATACCTGAACAGTTCCCGCAAAGAACTCTCTGCTGCCATGGCTGAATACAACAATGCAGTGAAAAAACTTGAAACAGTAAAAGATAAAAATGAAAAGATCAGGGCAAAAGGGGGTGAGATACTTCAGGAAGAAGAGGATTCATCGACTGCCGAAGTTCAGGAAAAGGGCGATAAACTGGCATCTCTGCTCAGTGCAAAGAGAGTATTTGTTGACAAGTACGGAAGCATAGTGTCCCAGTTCCATGATGATAAGGATTATCTTGTAAGACTTCTGGAAGATGAAAAAGCTGGAAAAGCAGCCTTTGAAAAGCTTATGAAAGGATCAGACTGGCAGTGGGACAGAGAAGCCATGATCAAAGAGCTCACTGATGTGAAATCCAGGGGACTTTCCCTGGCAGGTTATGATCTCGGGGTGATCAACCAGTTCGAAGGAACACTCTCCTCTGCAGAGGATAATCTTGAAATATTTTCTGTAGATACAAACGTAAAGGGAGGGACATATTCTCTTTTCCAGACAAAACTCTGGATGGGGAAGGATGAAGAAAGCCGGAAAATTTATGCAGATAATCAGGAAGCAGTGGAAGCTGCTGCCGGTTATATCCCGGATTTGATTGAATACATTGATTTCCTCTCTGTCCAGGATGAAGAGTTGTTTGGATTTATGCCGGATGACCCGAATTATGAAATAAAGGATCTCAATAAAGAGTATTCACGAATTGGTAAGGAACTGCAGAATCTCTCTACCGATGCAAGAGAGGTCATGAGCAGTATTCACTCCTTTCTAAAAGACCGCATGATCCGTGGGTTCTATACTCTGGCGGAAAATACCTACCTGTTGCGTAATGAACTGGGTGATTTTTATCAGAACCAGAAACAGTACCCCAGGGCAATTGATCAGTACAAACAGGTTCTTGCTATTGAACCGTGGGACATAAGCGCCAAGTACAAACTGGGACAGGTGTATCAACGAAACGGTGATTGGGCAAAAGCACAGCAGCTGTACCAGGAAGTATACGACGAGGATCCTGTGTATGGAAATGTAACAGCTTTCTACAACCAGCTTGCACGGGAGCATGCTGATCATCTTGCCTTTACCGGATCCGCTTTTGCTGACTCATCAATCTTAAGTACGGTAGCTGGCATCAAGTATCTGGAAAACTTTTCAGGATCGGTCTCTTTTATGCTGAATTACCAGAGTAGTTACAACCTTTTCCCTACGGATCCTGCTGAACTCTATGCTCCGACATCTTCTTATCAGAAACTTTCTGCAGGTTTCCCGCTAAAAATCAATACTGTTCAAATAATTCCTTCAGCAGGATTCTATCTTATGTCTGATCTTGTTGATCAGCAGTCCCGTACCGATTTTGCCGCAGATTCTTATCCTCTGACCCTTGGAAAAACCTTTGGCTTGTATCCTTTGGTTAAGGTATCGACCGAGTTTGCGGCAGGGCCATTGTACGTTTCGGGGGGGTATGGGTACACCTGGCTGGAGGAGACTCTCAGAACAGGCAGGAGTCAGACTTCGTATCAGGAAGGGACCGGATCACTGCAGGTTGATTTCGGATTTGTCAAGAAACCGGTAATTCAAAATACCTCAGCTATGGTATCAGGATATGCAAGATTTTTCAGTGATTCAGTCAGTTCCTACGGAATCTTCACTGAACTGAATAATTCTTTCGGTATTGTGGATAAACCCGAAGTACAGCTTGGTATAACTGGAAGTTTTTCATGGGAGGATTCAAAAGGGACCTCTCCGGATTACTGGGTGCCTGTTGGTTCTCTCAAAGGGGGAGGAGCCTTAAGTGCTTCAATAGCAGTAGATAATGCAGGGGAGAGGGCCCTTTCCGATGATATCCGGTTCTACGGGGGGTACTACTCTGATGATACCGGAAGCGGCGGAGAGTTTGCATTAAGTAATACCTTCAGCTATTCGAACAGGGATTTTAATGGTTACCTGCAGCTGTCAGGATCAGTAAAAGGACAGTTTGATTACTGGTCTTTTACTATTGAGCTGGGAACAGATGCCGGATTGCCCAGTCTCTTGTCACTGTAGAGGAGTGATCTAAATGAAAAGAAAAACTGCTTTAATTGCTGTAGTTTTTATACTGGTTTCAGTTATGGTTTCGGCGGGGAATTTCCAGAAAACGGTACTGGCTTTATACAAATCCTCGGAGGGGCAGACTGCGAAAGAGAATGAAATTTATTTCTATCTTTCTAACCCCCTCAAGGGGATGGGGCTCAAAATCACCTATTGGGATATTGACAGGGGGCTGCCGAGCAGGAGTCTTACAAATCAGTCCAGAGCAGTTATTACCTGGTTCAGGGGCCCTTCAATGCGGAGGCCGTATGATTACCTGGATTATATTGATTCTGTCATTGATCAGGGGAAAAAAGTTGTTATCATGGATAACTTTGGAGCCTATCAGGACAGAGACACGGGAGATTACGTTCTGCCCCTCAGAATGAACACTACCCTTGACAGATTGGGGGTCATGTATCACGGGGACTGGAGCCAGGATGGAAGCAAACTGAAAATAGCATCAAAGATTCCGGATATGGTCGAATTCCAGGGGAAACAGGATACGGCTTCATCGGCCTTCTTTTACCGGTTTATTTCTTCGGACAGGAAACTTAAAACATGGCTGTCAATTAAAAGGATCGATCGTGATTATGATCCCAGCCCGGTTATTGTAACTAACAGAAACGGAGGTTTTGCCTTGAGCAGGTATATTTACCGGGTCGAAAACGGAAAGGTTACGCTGTTACTTAATCCCTCAATGTTTCTTGAAGAAGCACTTTTCCCTAAAGTATCAGGAGAAAACATTGCAATCCTGGCGGATGTGAATGATTCTGCAGCCAAAAAGATTCTTGCGTTCACTGAGAGTAACTTTATAAGAGCCAAGATTCCTTATACAGTTATTTCTACCCGTGATTTTAGAGGTATGGTTCCGGACGACCTCAACCCCTACTCTGCAGTCGGTCTTATCTTACGTTCGGATAAAGGATTGGATGCTGAAATTCTGAAAAGATACCTGGATAATGGAGGAAACATAGTATCCCTCTACGGCGGCAGGTACAATGAGCTTATACCGTATCTTGGTATTGGAAGTAACAGAAAAGCACTCCGTGATTCCACGGGGTACAGGATCAAAAAAGGGTTTCTGTCCGGAGAGGATGTCTCCATAAACGACAGAAGTGTAGAATGGCGCCCGGGCTACGGGATCCCGGTTTCGTCCGCAAGTATCCTTGCAACAGATTACAGCGGCCGTATCCCTCTGGTATGGAGTGCTGATGTCAGGAACGGAAAGGTCCTCGTATGGAATTGGGATAACTTCGTCTATGGTGAATATCTTGGATACATACTGGAGTCGTTTTTGTACGTTCAACCGGTGGGGGTAGCTGCAACCCCTGCTCTCAGCATTATGTATATAGATGACTGGCCGCTACCCATGTATAATGTTGTTAAACCGCCGTTGAAAATAACAGACACAGAGTTTTACTCAAAAATTTGGTGGGCGGATATAAAGGGCCTGTTGGCACAAGAAGGGCTTCCATTTACCAGTTATGTAATCTTTAACTACAACGGAACAACAAAACCGCCATTTGAAACTGGCGAATTCTTTGTAGCAAAAGGAAATGCCGGAAGCAAAATTGGATATGAGGAGCTCGCTTCCGGATACGATGTGGGACTCCACGGATACAATCATGTTTCACCTACTTTAACAAAAACAGAAATCAATGCTATTACATGGTCATCGATCGAGGAAATGGCATTTGCCTTTAACCATGCAAAGGTTGAGTGGATAAGGCTGTTTGGAGAATATTCCCTTCCCAGAACCTATGTTGCACCTCATAATATTATTTCCCAGGATGGTATCAGGGCGCTTCACCAGGTGTTTCCAACGATTAAAGCTATCAGCACTGTCAGATCGGGAGAGGGAGAGGGGGAGGTCTATGACTTCGGACCTAACAAAGAGTTTCCTGACATATATATGATGCCCCGGATGACATCGGGATATATATTCAATGAAACAGCAAGAGGAGATATTGTTTCAGGAATTCTCGGCCCTGGATTATGGAGCCATTTTATTCATCCTGATGATATCTTTGATCAGCACAGAAGTGAAGGAAAGGACTGGGCGGGGTTAAAAGCAGAATTTGGGAATATGATAACCTTTGTAAAGAAGAATTATCCCTGGCTAAAGCCGGTAAATGCAACTGACGGATACAGGGCGATGAGGAAATATGATGAAATTGGGGTTGATTTCAGCAGAGAGGGGAGTACGGTAATGATACGGGTACAGGAACCGGGGATTTACTTCAGGTTACGCTTTAACGGGAAAAGAATTCTTTCTGTAAAGGGCGGAACTGTTGTATACTCATACCGCAATACGGATGCTGCTGTGATTCAGGCCGAAGGATCTGAAATTATTGCTGTATTTGGCAGAAAGGAGTAGTCTCATTGGACACTTTTTTGGGTATAGTGATACTGATTTCTGTTGTTGTCGTTATTACAGCTCTTACAATATACAGCAGGAACATTATTAATATGATTTCTGAAAAAAAATATACCAATCTCCGGGAGATTCAGTATAATAGGTCTCATGGACGAAAAAATAGAGACTAAGGGTTCCTCCGGTTCTGTTGAAACGGAACTTACCCGGGAATTGAACCTTTTTCATCTTACCATGATGGGATTGGGGATGATGATCGGAGCAGGAGTTTTCCTGGGAATCGGGAATGCTATCTTTTATGCAGGGCCGGGAGGAGTTGTTCTTACCTTTTCGTTAAACGGTCTTATTGCCCTTTTTACTGCCATGAGTTACGCGGAACTTTCTTCGGCAATTCCTAAAGCCGGAGGGGCAATGCACTTTGCCCGTATGGGGTTCGGTAACGGTACAGGTTTTATTGCAGGGTGGATGGAGTGGTTTGCTTCGAGTATCGCGGGGAGTATGTATGCCATAACCTTTTCCATCTACACCCTCAGGTATTTTAAACTGTTGGGATTGCTTGAGTGGGTCTCTTTCGATTTTTCCGTCATGGAAAAGATTATTGCGGTTGTGGTTGCTCTGTTCTTTATCTACATAAACTACCGGGGGGCGTCTGAAACGGGGAATATAGGTGCTGTAATGACTCTGGGACAGACCATCTTTATGCTCCTTATCGGTTTGGCCGGGATAGTTGTAGCAATACAGGATCCCGGGCGCCTGGTAAACTTCAAGCCGTTCCTCCCGAAAGGCTGGTCTGCCCTTCTGGTCACTATGGGATTTACGTACGTCGCTTTTGAAGGATACGAGGTTATAGCCCAGGCGGGGGATGAAGCCATAGATCCCAGAAAAAATCTTCCAAAAGCTATGATATATTCGGTTGTAATTGTAACACTTACCTACATGGCTGTATCCTTCGCCGCTGTTGTTGCGGTGAAACAGAGTTTTTTGGGGACAGAGCAGGCGGTGTGGGAGTGGATAGGCAGTTTCGGGGAAAAGGGATTTGGAGAGGCTGTTTCCCGGCTGATCCCTTTCGGTAATC
>QNBL01000118.1 GCA_003641695.1 Spirochaetota bacterium | reverse complement strand
TTCGGTAATCTGCTCCTTACCATAGCAGTGATCTTTGCATCCACATCAGCACTGAATGCAACAATCTTCTCCGCTACAAGGGCCTCCTTCGGTCTGGGCCGGGAAGGGATGTTGCCGGGTATCTTTGCAAAGGTTTCAAAAAAAACACACACCCCCTGGGGGGCTTTGTTTCTTACCGGAGTTATCATTATAGGAGTTGCTGTGTTTCTCCCAACCATGGATGTAGCATCTTCGGCAAGTATAATGTTTCTCTTTCTCTTTTTCCTGGTAAATATCTGTGTAATAAGGATCAGATGGAACCTTGGAGAAGAGCTTACCTATGGGTATGTCATGCCGCTTTTCCCTCTGTTCCCCATTCTCGCAATAATCTCTCAGGGGATTTTAGCAGTATGGCTTCATCACATGAGTATTCTTGCCTGGATTATTGCACCTCTCTGGATTGGTGCAGGATTCGCACTCTACTTTTTGTATTCAAAAAAAAGAGCAAAACCCCAGGAGCATGATCTTCTTGTGATCGAAGAATCATCTGAACCTGAAGGGACTGAGTACCGGGTTATGATTCCCGTTGCCAATACTGATAATGCCCTTCATCTTGCAGTTACAACTACCCTATTATGCAGAAGAAGGAAGTCCCGGATAAAAATCCTTCATATGCTTCAGGTTAAAGGATCCATACCGCTAACCAATGCGGACGAATACTTGTCTGATGGTAAGAAAAGTATTATAGAAGCCGCTGAGTATTTGAAGCCGCTGTTTCCTATAACGACAACGGTGCGTTACTGCAGAAACGTTGCCCGGGGAATAGTGAGTACTGTGATAGAGAAGAAAATCAACCTGCTTATAATGGGATGGCACGGCAAGATTAAAAGTTCACTGTTTTCCATGGGAAGTATTCTTGATCCGGTAATCTCCAAGGCTCCATGCAATATTGTTATTCTTAAAGATGAATGTAAAAATAAACAGTTTCATACGATTTTGGTCCCTCTATTCGGAAGTGCCAACGATTCTCTGGTCATGGAAACCGCAGAATTACTTTTATTTCATGAGGAAGGACAGTTGATTCTCCTTAATCTGTACGGGAAAAGAAAGAGAGAGGATTACAGTCGAACTCTTTTTTCCAGGATTGTAAAGAGCCGGAGCGTAGAGTATTCAGAGAGAGCTCCAGGATCCGGTGGCAGTGTTGAAGCTATCCTTGCTGCTGCTAAAGGGTGTGATCTGGCTGTAGTGGGAATAGAAGGCTCAAGCCTTGTTAAAATGGGCCGGAAAACCCTAACCGAGACTGTTGCTACAGAGCTGACGATTCCCTTTGCTCTTGTAAAATCATCAGGGAGAGTGGAAGAATGGGCCAAAAGGATTCTTTAAACTTAAGCAAGCGGATTCGTGTACTGATAATACTGATAGTTTTTGCTATTGGAACCTTTGGGTTCTATTATTTGGGTGATGACTGGACACTCCTTGAAGCATTCTACATGACAATCATAACCATTACTACTGTTGGTTACGGGGAGGTAAAACCCTTGAGTCCCGCGGGGGAAATTTTTACCATTTTTTTTATTATACTGGGATTAAGTACTGCGGCAATTCTGGCAACTCAGCTCGCCGGGGAGTTTATAGAGAATAATTTTAAGTCGATTTTTGGAGCGAACAAGATGAAAAAAAAGATAGCGAAACTGCAGAATCATTACATAGTATGCGGTTTTGGTGATATAGGCAGTTCCATCAGCGAATCACTCAAGGAAGCATCCATCCCGTTTATTGTTATTGAAAATGATGAGAAGATTGCAGAATATGCCATTATGGAACAGTATCTTGTTGTCAAGGGGAAAGCTACATACGATTCAACCTTAAAAGAAGCAGGTATTGATAAAGCAAAGGGGCTTGTAATATGTCTTGGTGATGATTCCTTAAATATGTACGTCTCGCTTGCTGCAAGGGAATTGAATCCCGATCTTCTGATTCTGGTAAGAGGATACAAGGCTGGGGGCGAAAAAAGGATGATCCGTGCCGGGGCAAACTCCGTAATCTATCCCCTTAAACTGGGAGGCCAGCAGATGGCACAGTTGATCATTGAAGAGTATGCTAAAACAAACAAGGCAAGTCATCTGGAAATAACCACCAGCGGAATTATGGGGTATTCTCTGAAAATGTACAAACATTATAAAGACGAGAGTATCCCCATTACAGAAATTGCACAATCGACTAATGCACAGAGTATTGTCAAGTTACGGAGAAAAGACGGAACGGAAATGGTTAATCCTTCCATGGAAGAGATGCTTAACAAAGGGGATAATATTCTTCTTCTGGTTAAGGAGGAAAGCGAAGAAGATCTTGCTGTAAAAGAGAAGGATAGTGTAGAGAACCTGTACAGAATTTATCCCTGGGATGAGTCCTACTCTATTGGTATATCTTCAATCGATGAGGAACATAAAAAATTGCTTGCTTTGATAAACCGCTTTTTGAAGTCAATTCATACTCAGGACGAAAAAGAACTTATCATCTCAACTTTCGATAATCTTGTGGATTATACAGGAGTTCATTTTGCAAACGAAGAATCGTTTATGGAAAAGCATAAATATCCGGGATTGAAAGATCATAAAAAAGAGCACCGTGAACTGACCAGACAGGTGATGGAACTGAATAAAAACAGGGATTATATCTTTACGGATTCTATAGCCGACTTCCTCATTTCATGGTTCACCAATCATGTATTGACTACTGATAAAAAGTATGCAGCGTTTATAGCAGAAAAAGAAGGGATGAGGTAATCATCCCCCCCCATAAGGATGATTTCCGGGAGGGAATCTCCCGGGAAAATCAAAACGATATTGTCTACATATTGTTATTCACTATCTCACTTTTCTCAGAGAGGTCAAGATCCTCTGGTGCTTTTTCATTATAGTCAATCATATCAACCTTTCCGGGATTATTCTTGAACCTCAGGACATTGACCGTAAAGATGTTAAGCTTGCTGATCAGGTTCGGAGGCAGAATGTTCCCGTCAATCTCAACGGAGATAATGGGGTATTTCCTGTCCCTGGCCCAGGGAGCGTAGAGTCCTTCAATAACCCGGCCTATAAGGCAGGCAAAGGGAGATATGTTTACTATCCCTGAGTACCCATGCTCCATGGCAGTTGCAGCAACTCCGCTGGATACGGTAATTTCGGAGTTAAGCTCATGGCTGACAAAGTTATCCTGAGCGTTCTTCATGATGATATCCATATCATGAGGTGTTTCAGGTATCAGGTTTGTTTCGGCAAGAGCATTTTCAACACTTCTTTCAACTGAATGTTTCCACCATTTTTCGATTCGGAGCACAAGAAGATTCCGTGCCGGTTTAGAAAATGGCCGTTTCCACCAAGGGAGAAGTTTCAGCCTCTTTGTCAGATCATACTTTCTGACAAAGTCCAGATAGTGGATCCACTCACCGATCCCGGCCACCTTGGCTATAATACCTTTCTGGCTGAAGAGTTCCACAAGATCGTCCACTGCAAAGTCATCCCGTCTTACGTATATCTCTCCTACTATCAGAACCTTCGGAGAATCCTTTAGCTTCTGCCTGAGCGGTATTCGTGCTATCTCTTTTGCAATCTTCTTTAAAACCGGTGTTGCATGCTTGAATCCTGTTTCTGCTTCTCCGAGAAGTTCCTGCCACAGCTCATGGTAGGTTGCAAGAGCACTTTTAGGGTCAACAGCACAGGCTCTTAGAGCATTTTGAATATCCTTCATGTAGTCGGATATTACAGTGCTTCTCCAAAGCGTCTTCGAGAAACCGGGTCCAAGTTCAGTATAGGAGTTATCTGCACTCAGGGTAAAGATAACAACGTTTTCAAGTCCAAGATCCCTGAACAGGTTTTCCATAAATATGTAGTACTGGCCGGTTCGGCATGGGCCGGTAGTAATTGGAACAAAAAGCAGATAAAGTTCGTCTTTCCGGTATTTGTCTGAGGCAAAATACTTTAGGGCACTTCCCAGAACCAGGTGTGAAGGGACACATTCCTTTCCTGAGGTGTGCCTTCTGGCTATCTGAAGGGTTTCCCTGTCTGATATTGGCATTGCTTCAGCATTAAATCCCATGGCACGTATAGCTGCTGCCATCATTTGTGCTGATAAATCGCCCATGTTGGAAAGGAGAATCTTAACACGCGGATTATTCTTGACATCAATTTTTCTGTCATTGATTGAGTCGTAAACATGGATTTCATCATCACCGTTATTTACGAATTTTAATCCGTTAGTATATCTTTCCTGTTTAATCTGACCGATTTTTGACTTGTAGCCGTCAATAATATCCAGAAAAGCCTCCACACGGGTATCAATACCTGCATCTGCAGTATGGGAGTCGAACTCAAGGATAAGGAAGGGTTTTGTCCCCATCATCCATTTTACATAATGAAGCATGAAAGAGTCCGGTGCACAGGAGAAGTTGGAAATCCAGGTTACGAAGATATTGGGTTCATCCTTAAGCATTGAAGAAACCTTCATATCCTGCTGCCCGTAGTACCAGTACATGTTGTCAAAGATATCGGAGTCCTCAAAGGGGAGAATATCAAAGGGAATTACCGAATAGCCCCGGCTGGTAAACTTCCGGGGAATTCCCATGTTTGCGTCCTTTGTAAAGGCATTGTACGGGCGTCCCAGGATGGCAATTACCGGTCTGTCTGCAGCCCTGGCTTCTTCAAGAGCTTCCTTGCCCATCTCTTTCGCTTTATCAAAATACTCCTGCTGTTTGTCGAATGCAATATTGAAGGCGTTTTCTATCTCACTCTCAGAGATTCCCAGCTGCTCCCCCATCTGTACAAAATATTCCAGAGCTTTCTGCTTCCCGAATTTAAAAGTTATTACCGGAGAAAGAATCCTGTTCTGGTCGACATCGGGGAAAGCCTTCCTTATGTAGTAAGGAAGGGACTGGGTAATGGGACAGAAGTTGGCATGAACCTTGTCCTCGTAGCTCGGCATATCCCTGAAGTGGGGGACAAATATGTACTCTGCTCCTTTATCAACTATATCCTGTACAGCACCATGGGCAATCTCCGCCGGGTAACAGTATGCACTTTCAGCCCTTGCAATCCCGTCCTGCGATATTTTATCCGAAATAACCACTGGAATACCCAAAGTGTGGAAGAACCATGTATAAAGGGGATAAAGGGTATGAACTGAAAAAGCTTTCGGTATTCCTACCGTGAAGTCCCTTTTTTTGACAAAGTCCTGTTCCCTCGGTGCACATTCTACAAACATAAGATCCGTACGTTTCTGAACATAATCAATGACTCTAACTTCCTTATCCACCTTTACAGAAGTGTTTGTGTATTTGCTGCACCGGCCGCCAAACATATAGCGGTGATTATTTACTTTAAGGATCTGAATAGGACAGTAGTTATCGCATGATTTACAGGTAAAAACCTTTTCGTAAACAATTTCCTGGTTTATAAGCTTGTCAATGTCAAAGTTGCTCTTTTCCAGAAGCCCGTTTGCATTTTTCTCTTTTGCCAGTAGCCCGACTCCGAAACATCCCATGAGCTCAGGTGATGGAGGAACGAGAATTTCTTTGTCTATCAGCATGGCAAAGGCCAGGGGAACAGCCCTGTTCTTTGCAACACCCCCCTGAAGAAAGATCTTGTTGCCAATTGTTCTGTTGCCGACAACCCGGTTAAGGTAGTTGGAAACAATTGAAGTTACAATACCGCCGGTAATACTCTCTTTAGTCGCTCCCTGCTGGATAGCTTTACGGATATCGGAATTAATAAATGCAGAACAGTTTTCACCGAATTTCAGGCTGTGATCAGAGCTGAGTGCTATATCGGCTATTTCCCAGGCATGCTGGATATTAAGGTCTCCATGTGCGGATTCCTCGAGGAAAGAGCCCGTTCCTGCAGAGCATGCTTCGTTCATTGCATAGTCAATGGGTACCTTGTTTTTAAGGAGAACATACTTCGCGTCCTGCCCTCCTATCTCAAAAATGGTATCCACATCATCGCTGAAATGGGTTGTTCCTTCAGCATGGGCAATTATCTCGTTGTATACACCCGGTGTTTCCATGAATACACCCAAGATCTCTCTCGAAGAACCGGTGGTAGCGGCGAGGGTAATTTTTATCCTGCCAGGATCCCCTACGTCCTCAATCACTTTCTTCTTTACTTCCACAAGACACTCTTTCAGAGCCTTTACCGGATCACCATGGGTTCTGCCGTAGTGGGAAGCGACTATTTTCAAAGTTTCAAAGTCGATCAGGGTAACTTTCGTGGTTGTTGAACCACCGTCCACACCCAGGATATATTCCTTTCCCGCTTCAACCTTTCCGGTATCGGCCTCGAAATAGGTAACCATTTTCTCCGCTTTTTTCATGTCGTCGTAGGTATCGTATCCGATCTTGTTTTCTTTCATGAGATCGTCTTCGGAGGGCAAGGGACTACCCGATTCACGGGCAAGAAGAGCAGCACCGAGAGCTTCAAAGTAGGAAGCTGATTCAGGGATAATAAATTCTATCTGTGGAGCTTTTTCCTTGATAAAACGGATTATATGTCTGTTTTTGGTTGTACCTCCGGTTAAAAGAACCTTTCCTTTCTCAATCCGTGCCCTTTTCAGAAAGTCTATAACCTTTGTAGCCATGACATCGCTTAAGGAAACAACAATATCCTCTTTGGTCGCTTCGTTTTTGTTAAGCCTGTGGGTACAGTCGCTCTTCATGAATACTGAACAGCGGCTGGACAGGGCCAGAACCTTGCTGTCATCGGAGACAAGCTCTACGTCTTCCAGAGTCATATCCATACGTCCAAGCTGCTGCTTGAAAAACTCTCCCGTTCCTGAGGCGCATTTACTGCCCGAGAAGTTGTTAACGATCTTGTTGTCATCGCTTATTGTGTAAACAATGAGGTCTTCTCCCCCCATAGTTACAACTGCATCAATATCCTCTCCGGTATATTCAATTGCCTTCTCTATACAGAGTGGCTCAATCACATTGTTTATATTAAACAGGAACCGCCCTTCAGTTCCTGTTACCAAAGAAGGTACTCCGGAAAGAACTTCATGATCTGCGAGTATTTTTTTTACAGTTGAGTAGAAATCTCCATCGTGGAACCTGACATCACTCCATATTATTTTACTGTCTTCAAGTAAAACTGCTTTTAAGCTGGAGGAACCAATATTAATTCCAAGTGTCTGCATCTTTACCTCTTGCTATCCTTATGTGCATCAATCGTGCTTTTAGTGTAAAATATACCTTTTTAAATAAAGAAAGTATAGAGAAAGGAAAAAATTCTGCCGAATTTACCGGAAATTAACCAAAGCAAAGGGCAAAGCAAGGAGCAAATGAAACTGGAAACTGCTATGAAAATACGGAATTTGGGTTAGCTGAATATAGCTACTGTATACCAGGTAGATCATGCAGTACGGTGAAGGAAAATCTTGATGCTGCCTGCGTTACAGTGGTACTCACCCTTCAGAAATCCGGAGCCGTGGATACCATTCCCCAAAAAGAGGAAGTGAAAAAGCACCGGCAGGTTGGAAAAGCGGGTTAAAAAAAATCTGCAAGCTCTTCCCATCTGCTGGTTTTCCGGTCTATAAGATTTGAAATCTCATCATATTCTTTCCCTTTTTCTGCAATCTCAAGGTGGCTCAAGTCCGGATCGGTAAAGCTTTTTTCAAGGAGCTTCTTTTTTTCTTCGAGAATCTCAATTTCTTCCATAAGGGTTTCAAACTCCTTTTTTTCTTTAAAGGAAAGGGATTTTCCCTTGTTAGCAGGTTTATCCTTTGTTTTTTCCCTGGAGAAGGAAGCCGGCTGTTCCTTTTTGCCGGAGGTCTCATCTTTTGACATTTGTCTGTACAGGCTGTAATCTCCGAAAAAACCGTTTATGCTTCCGTCTCCCCTGAATATAAAAAGGTAATCACATGTTCTATCCAGAAAGGCACGGTCGTGAGAAACGATAAGTGCTGTTCCTTGGAAACCGGTTATGTAATCCTCCAGTTTTTTCATTGTTTCA
>QNBL01000117.1 GCA_003641695.1 Spirochaetota bacterium | reverse complement strand
CGGCCCCAGCAGGGCGGAAGACCGCCTTACCAGGGACAGCGGCCCCAGCAGGGCGGAAGACCGCCTTTTAGAGGAGGTGGGGCCAGACCTCAGGGTGGCGGTTTCATGCCTGAAGTCAACAAAGAAGACTTGAACAAGAAACATGCTGGAAAAAAATTCTTCAAAGCGAAAAAGAGACCCTCTTATCAGAAGAATAAAAAAGAATCGAAGGAAATCGACTTTAATGTAAAGAAAAAACAGGTAATTATGGCAAATCCTGTTCCAAAATCAATTGATATTCTTGAGGCAGTAAGCGTTTCCGAGCTTGCAAAAAAGATGAATCTCAAGGCATCTGAGCTTATCGGTAAATTGATGACTATGGGAATGATGGTCAACATAAATCAGCAGATAGATGCAGAAACTGCAGAGATAATTGCAGCTGAATATGACTGTAAGGTTAATGTTGTTTCACTTTACGATGAAACTATTATAGAAAAAGAGAAATCCAGCGAAGATGAACTTGTACCGAGACCTCCTATTGTAACGGTTATGGGACATGTCGACCATGGTAAAACAAAACTTCTCGATGCAATCAGGGAAACTGACATTGTTTCAAAGGAGCACGGGGGAATTACCCAGCATATCGGTGCATACAAGGTTTCTCTGCCAAACGGAGAAATTGTTTTTCTTGATACTCCCGGTCATGAAGCCTTTACCCTCATGCGGGCAAGGGGTGCACAGATTACAGACATAGTTGTTTTAGTAGTTGCAGCCAACGACGGAGTAATGCCTCAAACTGTAGAGGCCATTCATCACGCCAAGGAAGCTGAAGTACCTATTCTTGTTGTAATAAATAAAATAGATCTTCCCGAAGCCAACCCTGACAGGGTAAAGCAGCAGCTTTCAGAATATGATCTGATACCTGAAGACTGGGGAGGCTCAACCCTCTTTTGTAATGTTTCTGCATTGAAGAAAGAAGGAATTACTGAACTGCTTGATGTTCTTCTGCTTCAGGCAGAGATGCTTGAACTTAAGGCAAATCCGAAATTAAGAGCGGAAGGAAAAGTAATTGAATCAAAGATTGACCATGGAAGAGGTATTGTTTCCAGTATAATTATCCAGAATGGTACCCTGAGAGTAGGTGATGCCTTTGTTGCCGGAATATTTAACGGAAAAGTAAGAGCTCTCTTTGATGATCATGGTAACCGTATTGAAGAAGCTCCTCCCGGAACGCCGGTGGAAGTTCTGGGATTTACCGGGGTTCCTGATGCCGGGTCACCATTTCAGGTCACAAAGAGTGAGAAACTGGCTAAGCAGATTGGTGAAAAACGCCAGGAACTTGAAAGACAGGGAGAGGCTAAAAACCTCAAAAAAATTACTCTGGATAACATCTACGATTCCATCCAGGAGGGTGAAGTTCTTGAACTTAAGGTTATCATAAAGGGTGACGTTCACGGCTCTGTTGAAGCACTCAAGAGTTCTCTTGAGAAATTATCGACAAAAGAGGTGAGACTAAATGTTATTCATGCAGCCGCTGGAGCAATTATCGAAAATGATATTAACCTGGCGGCCGCTTCGAATGCCATAATTATAGGCTTTCACGTAAGACCGACAGCAAAGGCGCAGTCACTTGCTGAAAAAGAGAAGGTAGATGTCCGTAAGTACAACATCATCTACGACGTAGTTGAAGACGTTAAATCTGCCATGGAGGGACTCCTCGCTCCGGATCTGCAGGAAATGAACATTGGTACCGTAGAAGTCCGTGAAATCTTTAAGGTTCCGAAGATTGGAGTAATTGCCGGTTGTTATGTAACCAAAGGAAAGGTTAAGCGTGGGTCGAGTATGCATATATTCAGAGAAGGCGTTGAAATACATACCGGAAAGATATCCTCCCTTAAACGTTTTAAGGATGATGCAAAAGAGGTCGCCGAGGGTTACGAATGCGGTATTGGTATAGAAAACTTTGATGATCTTCAGGTTGGAGACATTTTTGAAGTCTTTGAAGTAAAAGAAATTGCGAGGAAATTGTAGTTTTAATGGGTAATAGTATTAGATTAAAAAGAGTGCAGGCACTGATCCGGGATGAGATCGGAACCATGATTGTTATGGGAATTGTAAAGGATCCCCGAATCAGTCATATGTCTTCTGTAACAAATGTGAGGGTTTCCAGGGATATTAATTATGCAAAGGTTTTTATATCCAGCTTTGAAGACCATGCTTCGCTTAAAAAGACAGTTGATGCACTCAACCATGCCTCCGGATTCATTCAGCAGCGTCTTGCAAAACGTATGAAAACAAGGAATACTCCCAAACTTTCCTTTTTTGTGGATAATTCCATAGAAAATGGTATCAGGATGATCAATCTTCTAGAGGAACTGGATACTTGATAGAGAATACATCCGGTGCAGTTTTTATTAACAAACCTTCCGGAATAACCTCATATAAATCTCTCGATACAATTAAAAGAAAACTTGCAACCCGGAAAATTGGACATACAGGGACCCTGGACAAGTTTGCCTCAGGAGTCATGATTGTTCTCACGGGAAAGATGACAAAACTTGCCGGATACTTTACCGGTCTGGATAAGGATTATGAAGCAGTCTTCTCTTTTGGGAAAGAGACTGCAACCCTGGACCCCGAAGGCGAGGTTATTGCAGAGTCGGGAATTCCGGACCTGGCCACAATCAGAGAAAAGGTAAAATCTTTTAAAGGCATCATCAGGCAGGTCCCTCCTGCCTACTCTGCTATTCATATCAACGGAAAAAGGGCTCATGAGATTGCCAGGGGAGGCGGTACTCCGGATATTACGGAAAGAGAAGTTGCTATTTACACCTTCCAGATCCTTTCCTGGAAAACTCCTGATCTTACAGTCAGAATAAAATGCAGTAAAGGAACATATATCCGTTCCATTGCCCGTGATCTGGGACGAAGCTGCGGCTCATATGCCTATGTAACTTCCTTGAAAAGAACGGCTGTTGGTAAAATACGGATTGAAGATACAATAGATTCGAATGAGCTGGACCCGGAAAATGATATAGTCAGGGGCAAAAATCTGTTTTCTCTCCTTCCGGATCTCCAGATACTCTCTGTAAACAGAGAGATTATCCCGGGGATACTTAACGGAAAGAAACTGGATGTAAAACTGTTTCCCGGTATGGACCTTTCCTATCCAAGATTTGCTCTTTTTCATGAAGATGATTTTGTTGCTCTTATCTCAAGGGAAATGAATAGACTGAAATACAACTTTGTCTCAGGAGACCTGTATGGTTCTTACCTGGGATGATTTTATATCAGGAAAGATGCTTTTAAAGCAGCACCTCTCCCTGACCATAGGCGTCTTTGACGGAGTTCATCTTGGTCATAGAAAGCTCATAAATTCCGTTTTAAAGAACAGAAACGGGGGGATATCTGCTGTTTTAACCTTCAATCCTAATCCAAGGATTGTACTGGGAGACAAGACCTTCCCCGGAAATATTTCAACTCTTGAACAGAAAACAGATATTCTTCTTTCACTGGGTATTGATAAGGTTATAGTAATTGACTTTTCCGCTTATTTTAGTAGACTAACAGGAGAACAGTTTTTAAGCTATCTTCTTGAGAATTCCAATCTAAAGTATCTCGTTTTGGGAGATAACTTTAGATTCGGTTATAAGGGGATGACCAGTTCACATGAGGTAAAGAATATTCTTAAGGACCGCGAAGTAGAAGTGGATATTTGCAGAATGGCTGATTACAAAGGAGAGATCGTAAGCAGTACCAGAATCAGAAAAGAAATTTCTTCAGGTACCATTACGGAAGCGAATGCAATGCTCGATCGAGTTTTTTCACTGGATACCGCCAGAATCCCTCAGGTTCCAGGGGACAAAACCATTACTATAGAAAAAAACCATTTTTCTCAGATCCTTCCGCCACAGGGATCGTATGAAGTAGAGGTGCTTTTTAACCAAAATCATCAGTCAAAAGCTGTCTGTCTTATTGAACGTGATGTACTTATGTTAAAAACACCTGGTAATCAAAGAATTACCGAAATAAAATTTAAAACAGAGAAACAATAAGGAGATTGTTATGTCTTTAGGAAAAGACCAGAAGATTGAAATTGTCAAAGAATTTGGATCCAGTGAGAAGGATACAGGATCCACCGAAGTGCAGATTGCACTCCTTACAACCAGAATTAAAGAACTGACTGAACACTTTAAGGTTCACAAGAAAGATCATGCATCAAGAAGAGGTCTTTTAAAGCTGGTTGGTCAACGGAGAAGACTGTTAAAGTATCTGAGAAAAACTGATCTTGAAGGATACCGTGCAATTCTTAAGCGGTTAAATCTGCGTAAATAATAATAGGAAGTAATTAATGATTGAAAAAATAAAAATAAATATCGGCGGTCGTGATCTTGTAATGGAAACCGGCCGTATGGCTAAGCAGGCAAACGGTGCTGTTTATGCCAGCTATGAGGGAAGTGCTGTCCTTGCTACCGCATGCTGCGGTAATAATCAGGTAGAGGGACTGGATTATGTTCCGTTACAGGTAGAATACAATGAAAAATTCTATGCTGCCGGAAAGATCCCCGGAGGATTTTTAAAGAGAGAATCAAGACCCAAGGATAAAGAAATTCTTGTAAGCCGTCTTATCGACAGACCCATGAGGCCTCTTTTCTCCAAAGAATTCGGTAGAGAGATTCAGGTTGTTCCTACAACAATATCAACAGACCAGATCAACCCGCCTGATATAGTTGCAATGAATGCAGCTGCTACTGCTGTCTTTATCTCTGACATACCCTTTAACGGACCCATCGGAGCAGTGAGAATCTCCAGCGTAGACGGAGAACTTATCGTGAACCCTACGTTTCAGCAGATCGAAGAAAGTGAACTGGAAATAATCGTTTCCGGTACCGAAGACGGTATAACCATGGTTGAGGGCGGAGCTAAAGAGGTCAGCGAAGAACTTATGCTCAAAGCTATTGACCTTGCAAAAGGTGCTATTACCGATATATGTAAAGCACAGAAAGAATTTGCCGCTGTTGTCGGCAAGGAAAAGCTCCCGGTTGCTCCTGTTACCCTTACATTGGAAAAAGCCGAGGAAATGAAGGCTTACGCTTACCCCCTTTTGGAAGAAGCATGTTTTGTCAAAGGGAAGTTCAACAGATCAAATGCCATAAAAGATGTTAAGGCAAAGACCCGGGAAAAATTCCAGGAATACATAACAGAAGAAACAGATAAGCTTTTTTCAGAGCTCTTCGAAAACCTTGAGTATGAAATTGTACGTAAGTCAATACTGGAAAAAGGGTTACGAACCGATGGAAGAGCCGTGGACGAAATCAGACCTATTACCTGCGAAATCGATGTCCTGCCCAGAACCCACGGAAGTGCTCTCTTTACCAGAGGGGAAACTCAGAGTCTTGCAGTTACAACCCTCGGTACTGTTTATGACGAACAGATGGAGGATAATATTGACGGTGTAAAGAAGTTCAACAACTTCATGCTGCACTACAACTTCCCCCCCTATTCAGTGGGTGAAACAGGCAGACTCAGTACAGGACGCAGAGAGATCGGTCATGGGCACCTTGCATACAGGGCTATCAAAGCAGTTCTTCCTGAAAAGTCTGATTTTCCATACACAATAAGAATTGTATCTGAAATCCTTGAATCCAACGGTTCATCATCCATGGCAACGGTCTGTGGAGGAACGCTTTCGCTCCTTAATGCCGGTGTTCCCATCAAGAAACCTGTTGCCGGTATTGCTATGGGACTCATTACAGACGGAACAAAGTTTACCGTTCTCAGTGATATACTCGGAGAAGAAGATCATCTTGGTGACATGGACTTTAAGGTAACGGGAACCGAAGATGGTATTACTGCCTTCCAAATGGATATTAAAATTGACGGAGTAACTCCCGAAATAATGAAGAAAGCTCTTGAACAGGCTAAAAAAGGCCGTTTGCATATACTTGAAATCATGAACAAAACCATTGGCAAACCTCAAGAGAATCTTTCCGAGTATGCACCGAAGATTATTACCTTTACCATCGAAGAGGACAAAATCGGACTTATCATTGGCCCCGGTGGAAAAAACATCAAGGGTATTGCTGCAAAAACCGGTGCTGATATAAACATTGACAACGACGGAAAGGTTACAATCTACGGAAGAACCAAAGAGACCAGTGAAATAGCCGAAGGGATGATTAAAGGGATGCTTGAAGAACCGGAACCTGGAAGGATCTACACTGGAACGGTTAAAAAGATTGTAGATTTCGGTGCATTTATTGAAATACTTCCGGGAAAGGAAGGACTCTGTCACATATCGAAACTTTCGAAACAGCGAGTTTCCAAGGTTTCCGATGTACTCGAAGTAGGCCAGGAAATTAAGGTTAAACTCCTTGAAGTGGACAGGATGGGTCGTCTCAACCTTAGCTATATTGATGCCCTGGAAGCAGATAAAAAGTAAAAATGAAGAAGATAATCATTCATGGAAAGTTCAAGGCTGACGGAATACCGATGTATTCCTCAGCCTTTGCTTCAGGTGCGGATCTAAGAGCTGATCTAAAAGAGGATGTAAAACTCCAATCAGGACAGCGTGCCATTATTCCCACCGGGGTCTTTCTTGACATTCCTGATGGTTTTGAAGCACAGGTCAGACCCAGATCAGGTCTTGCCGCAAAACACGGTATTACCGTACTGAACACTCCCGGAACTATCGACAGTGACTACCGGGGAGAAATAAAAATAATACTTATTAATCTCGGGGAGGAAACCTATACGGTAAAGAACGGTTCAAGAATAGCTCAGATCGTCTTCGCACCTGTTATACAGGCAGAATTTATTCCCGGAAAGAACTTAACTGTTTCCAGAAGGGGTGAAGGCGGTTTCGGTTCTACCGGAATCATGTAGAATAATGCAGAAGGCAGGGTTTTCCACAATCCACAGATACATCATCTACGAATTTATATTTTCCTTTTTTGTTGCCTTCGTTTTTTTCTTTTTTATTTTTTTTGTAAACCAGCTTCTGCTCCTTGCTGAAGAAATACTCTCAAAGAATGTTTCCCTTAAAAATGTTCTTCTCATTATTTTTTACTCCATACCGGCCATTTCTTCTTTTACCTTTCCATTTGCTTCTCTGGTTGGCGGATTGATGGCTGTCAGCAGACTTTCTTCGGACAATGAAATACTTGCTTTTCAGGTATCCGGAGTAAGATATTCCCGTCTTTTTCTTCCACTGTTTTTAGTGGGACTGGTGTTATCTTCTTTTTCATTTGCAATAAACGATTATTTTCTTCCCTTGAGTACCGTAAAATTCGGGAAATTATACAGAGAAATACTTTATTCCACCCCTGAACTGGAACTTGAATCCTATGCTGTCAAAAAATACAAAGACAGTACGATAATAACCGGTTATGTTTCCGGAAACACCATCAACAATCTTGTGATAATAGACCGTACAAACAAAAAGGATAAGAGAGTAATAACAGCAGATTCTGCAAGACTTGTCCCCAGCGGTTTGCAGAAAGGGATCTCATCCATGGAATTGAGTAATGTTACCAGTATTATTCCCAAACTCAAACAGGAGGGAAAATTCAGCTTCTTCAGTTCGGAAAGGATGATCTACAATATTCTTTTGAAAAACATAACCTTTTCCCTAAAAACTTTAACTCCCCGGGAGATGAGTTCTGTGGATATTTATAAAGGAATAGTAGAAAAAAAAAACAAACATAAACAAAAAAAAAAAAAAAAAAAAAAAAAACAGGGAACATTAAAGTCCAGACTGTTTCTTGAATTTAATCCATTTACGACAACAAAGCCTCATGACCAGGCACTTAACTCCTATGTTCAGAAGATTTCTTCCCTGGAAAAGAAGACTTTTTTTGACAGAAGCCTTCAGGTTTACGAACTTGAGTTTAATAAAACATTTTCTGTTATCTTTGCATGCATAATATTTAGTTTCTTCTCCTTCCCGGTAAGTCTTTACACAAAGAAAAGTGGACGATCAGTTGGTTTCGGGCTGGGGCTTCTCGTTTCTGTTTTCTACTGGAGTATGCTTTTTGTAGGGCAGACTCTCGGGATAAGAATTTCACTTTCACCGGTTG
>QNBL01000116.1 GCA_003641695.1 Spirochaetota bacterium | reverse complement strand
CTGTACCAGGATTGAGCTTGATATTCACATAAGTTCAGATGGACATGCAGTCATTATTCATGACCCTTTTCTTGATAAAACTACCAATGGAACTGGGTTGGTGAAGGATTTAACCCTTTCCACTATTAAGAAATTTGTAACAAAAAGTGGGTATCAAGTACCCGAGCTTTCAGAATTATTTACTCTTTTTAAAGGGAAGAATATTAATTTTCAGATTGAACTCAAAGGGAAGGATAGTGAAAAGGTTGTTCCGGGGATTGTAACAGCCTTCGGGCTTGAGAAAAATGTCCGGTATACCTCGTTTATTCATACAAGGGTAAAAACGGCACTGGAAGAAACTCCGGGAACCGAAGGGGGACTTTTGATGTGTTCAGTGGTAATTGATCCGTATGCTCTGCTCCAGGAAGCCGGAGCACAATGCCTGCACCTGAACAAAAGATTGGTAACAGCTGGACTTGTGGAAAAAATTCATAAAAAAGGTTGCAAAGTGATTGCATGGGAACATATAATTAAAGAAAGTGATTTTTTGGATCTTGTTTCGTCCGGAGTAGATGGAGCTACAACCGACAGGCCTGATCTGTTTTTAAGGTTTTTAATGAGGAATCAAGCCGGTTCGTTGAACCGGAAGGAATAATATGGAGGACGATATGAAGAAAATTTTTATGGTGAGTATTTTGATCCTGACAGCAGGCTTACTGTTTGCCAACGGCTCAAATGATGCATCAAATGCAGCTCCGACAGTAAAAGCAGATGAGCCTATAACTCTGGAATACTGGATGTGGGACCCGAACTTTGCTGAACAGCAACAGGCAATGAGCGATAGGTATGAGGCTATGCACCCGAACGTTACCATCAATCTTACAGCCCTGGATCCTAAGAGCTATTGGACAAAGCTTGCTGCAATGGCTGCAACAAAACAGATGCCTGATGTATTTAATATGCATCCCAATTCTGTGGAAGACTTTGTTGATCAGGGGGCACTGCTTGATTTGACTGATATGATCAAGAAGGACTTTAACAAAGAAGACTATTTCTGGAGTGTCATGGATTCCAGTTTTGGTGTAAAAGGGCGGTATTATGGAGTTCCTTTTGCATGGGTTGGATCAGTTATGTATTACAACAAGGACCTGTTTGACAAATATGGTGTTGAATACCCTAAAGCAGGCTGGACGTGGGATGATTTTCTTGCAAAAGCCAAGGCTCTTACCAAGGATCTGGATGGTGACGGTAAAACAGATTTATGGGGATACGGTGTTTTCTCAAGATATGCAGTTTATGACGGATGGATTTTGCAGAATGACGGTGATTATCTGAACAGAGAAAAGCTTACTTTTGAACCCAATAATAACGCCAAGGAAGCTATCAAATTTCTGTACGATTTGGCCAATACGTATAAAGTAAGTCCGCATCCCAAGGATTATGACCTGGACAAGAAAAAAATAAAACTGATTTTTCAGCAGGAAAAGGCTGCCATGATATCCGAAGGCAGCTGGAATATAAAATATATGCGCCAGGACATGCCGGCTGATTTTGACTGGGATATAGCATATTTCCCCCGTGGACCCCACTGGAAAGCTGATACCATGCATGCCTGGGCAGACGGAATTTCCATTCCAGCCAGCTCAAAACACCCGGAAGCAGCCTGGGATTTTATTAAATTTGTACTGCAGCGTCCTGCAGATGACTATTATCCCGGAAAAGTTCCTTTTTACAAAAAAGAAGCACTTTCCGATGCATGGGATGATTTTAAATCAAAGGGAGTACCTCCGGAGCATAAAACAATTATTCTTAAATACGGAGAAAACGCTAAACATTTCTACACTAAATACTGGAAATTCTGGAGAGGCTATGCGAGTGCTGAGGGATCAGGTTTAAGTGAATTTATTGATGCATCGTTGAATGGTGAGATAACTCTGGATGAGTTCTACAAGAATGCAGACAGGGAAGCTAACAAGATGCTTAACAAAGCATATCGCTAGAAACTAACCGGGGAGAAGGGCTGTGTCCCTTCTCCCCCTTTTTGTCATCAGGAAAAAATTATGCGTTATAAATGGTATTTACCGTATCTGTTTATCCTTTTAGCCATGGTCGGTCTTTTCGTATTCAGACTGGGTCCGCTGTTTTTTGCCGGCGGAATGTCCTTTACTGACTGGAGTATGTTCGGATCTCCCGGATGGGTCGGTCTTGAGAATTATATTGAGTTTGTCAAGGATCCCACCTTCTGGAAAATAGTCTGGCATACAATTTCTTTTAGTCTGATTTTTGTTCCGATAATCCTCTTCGGATCCCTGATTTTAGCAGTACTTCTGAATCAGGGAATTCCGGGCACAACAACCTTCAGGGCCATGTATTTTGCGCCCGTTGTAACCTCAACAGTTGCAGTAGGTATAGTATGGAGGTGGATTTTTGGAGCTGATGTAGGTATGCTGAATTTCCTGCTGCGGACTTTGGGGATAGAATCTCCACCCTCCTGGCTTTCAGACCGGCAGTTCTCCCTTGTTGTGGTGGCACTTGTATTTGCCTGGAAACGTCTTGGCTATTACATGATTATATATCTGGCGGGTTTACAGGATATTCCCCGGACAATGTACGAAGCTGCACGGATTGACGGTGCAGGGGCTCTGGCAATATTTAGAAAAATTACCCTGCCGTTAATTACGCCGACTATGTTCTTTGTAATGATTATGGCATTGGTTGATTCTTTCAAAAACTTTGACATCGTTTATACCATGACCAGAGGAGGTCCGGGAACTGCTTCCACAACCTTGGCGTATTATATTTATCAGCACGCCTTTGAGTTGTTCCAGATGGGACAGGCTGCCAGCCTTTCGATGTTCCTTCTTGTTATTGTGGGCGGTATTTCAGTCCTGAATTTCGTATATAAATCCCGCTGGGTCAATACACAGGGATAGGGGGATATATGAGTAAAAGCAAGAAAATAATTCTCTATACGCTGCTTGTTCTGATTGCAATTGTAAACGTGTTCCCGTTTTACTGGATGCTGAGTATATCCCTTCAGCCTCTGAAAGCGGTCTATGCATATCCTCCGCAGTTTTATCCGAAACATCCAACCCTGGATAACTACCGGCAGATATTTGTAAAGTACAACTTTTTCCGGTTTACCATAAACAGCCTTTTTATTGCTACAATAGCAGCTTTAGGACAGCTTTTTACATGTTCCATAGCAGGATTTGCTTTCGCACGGATGAAGTTCAGAGGGAAAGAACTGCTTTTTGGCCTTATTCTGGCAACAATAATGGTTCCTTTGGAGGTTGTCATTATCCCGGAATTCCTTTTGATGGGGAAGCTGGGGTGGATAAATACCTATCTTCCAATGATTGTCCCTTCGTTTCTTATCGGAACTACCGGTGTCTTTCTAATGCGGAGTTTTTATGAAAATGTTCCAAAGGAATTGGAAGAGGCAGCTGTTGTAGACGGAGCATCTCCCTTTATGATCTATTGGAGGATATTTATTCCCGTATCCAGGGCTTCGTTGTCCGCCTTGTTTATCATTTCCTTTTTAATAAACTGGAACGCTTTTCTCCGGCCGTTGATTTACCTGAACTCAAAAAAATTGTACACCCTGACCCTGGGGTTGATAAGTTTTGTCGGAGAGTTTTCCGCACTTTGGAATTTTCTCCTGGCCGGTGCTGTAGTATCGGTTGTCCCCATTTTTACTGTGTATCTTTTAATGCAGAGGCAGTTTATTGAAGGAATAACCTCCACTGGAGTCAAGGGGTAATGATAAAAAATAAACGGGGAGGAATCTCCCCGTTTATGTGCACTGTTAACACTCGCTGAATATTGATTCTATATCATCCTTGACGGTACCAATTGGTTTGATATCAAAGTTTTCAACCAGAACCTTGATGACATGAGGTGAGAGCACTGTAGCTATCGGGTGGATCGTAATAAGATTGATGAACGGTTGGCACAGGTGGGGAAAGGCCTGTCGCCTATGCTGGAACGGTTAGAGAAGGTACATGGAGATGAAAAAGCGGATCAGTAAGCTTTCAGGGGCTTTCATGAACATTTTCGTTTCGAACAGGAGACCATCGTTGCGAGAGAAAACAAAGAGCCTGGTGGCGGTATTTTCCATCGATGAACTTTATACCGACGCCGGGTATACTGGTGAGCTGCATTCCAGGCTACTGCTATAACCTGTGTCTCCGTGGGCAGAATGGAGAACTATGGGAGAGTAGCAAGAGCAACCACTACAGTGCCGGTTTTCCCACTGCTGCCTGTCATACTTTCCCCTTTATTAACCAGCGCCCGGCAAAGCAGCTTAAAAAAAGCAACCGAGTTTTGTACTGCGTTTTACTACAAACGATTTACGGGTCACCGCCACCAGGAAGCAGGTAGCCCAAACAGGAAAAGAGATTTCCAATAAACGTGCATCGATTGAAAGTACTGTTCGAATTGTCGTCCACTCTTTTGGCGGCCACCTCTGCAAATTACCGGTAAGAGGTACGTTTCGTATTACAACCATGATGGTCTTGAGTGCAATGCTGGTGAACATTAGAAGAATTACGGGATACCTATTTCCTCAAGATGGGTCAAAACTGGTTCCGGATGGATGTGCACTCAGTTAGGAGTAGGAAGGAGAAAGGGAAAGCCCTTACGGGGGCGGTCTGCTATCTTTCCAGTATAGAGAAAGTGCTTGCACACCTCGTCTGGGGTTGTATCCCTTGCAAGGCCTCTTTTGGGTTGATATTATGAGAGTATCGTGAAAATAAAACCGTTGTTACTTCTATTGCTTCCACTGTTCTTTGTTGTATCCTGCAGCAGGGGGAGCAACACTGACAAGAGTTTTTCTGCCGGCATAACGCTTGCTCTTATGGTAAAAAGAGCTGATATTAGCTGGTCCCGGGCGCAGATAAACGGATTTAAGGCTTATTGCGAAAAACATAGGGCTCAGTATCTCGTTATTGATACAAGGATGGATTCAAATCTGAATTTATCCAATATAGATACTCTTATCAGCAGGAAAGTTGACGGAATTGCAGTAGCAGTTGCAGATCAGAAGATGAGCCGGCTACTTGTTAAACGGGTGTTTGAAGCTGGAATACCTCTTGTTTCACTCAATTACAAGCTTGTTGATGACCGGGGAAGGCAGCTTGCTCCGCATATTGGAATAGATTATTCAGCAGCAGGGGAGGCAGCTGCCCAGTGGCTGAGAGAAAGGCTGGAAAGTAATTTGGTCCTTTCAAATCCCGGGATAACACCGGGAATAGCAGAGCTTACCTCCCCATCGGTTGAAGAAATCGGGATATGGACCCATACAATAAAAAAGCAGCTTCTCTCTTCAATGGATGATTTATCTCCGTCTATCTTCTATTCGGCAGTTGCTCCGGTTAATGATGCTGCCGGTGCAATGATTGCGATGCAGGAACTTCTCTCTACCTATCCCGAAGTAACAACCTGGGTGATTGATGCAGGAAGCAGTGATCAAATGGCAGGAGCCCTGCGTGCGCTGGATCAGGTGGGAATGACTGATTACTCATATACCATGAGCATTGAATGTGATATTTCTGTCGGAGAAAAAGCTGCAGGTGGAACACAGCGCAATGCAGCTATTCTTGTCGATACCTATAAACAGGGAGAAAAAGCAGCGGAGCTTCTTTACAATTACAATAAGTATGGAATACCGGTTTCTTCGATAACCATTTCTCCTTTCAGGCTGGTAGAATGAAATTTAGTAATATCAGACAGAAATTAACCTTCAGTTTTATTGTTATAATTATCAGTACTGTTTTGACTATAGGAATTATAATCTCTGTAATATTTTCTGCACAGCTTACGGGTATCAGTAAAAAACAGTTAAACCTTAGAATAGAAAAGATATCGAAAGAAATAGAAGATCAGCTTTTGTATGTAATGAAAACAGCAGAAAGGGTTTCCAGCAATGATACTATTCTTCATAGTATGAATACTTCAGCAATACATGAGCCTGATTATATGCAGAAACTCCGCAGCAGTATAGGGAAAATAGAACACCAGTCTCCGCTTATAGAGCGGATAATTGTTTTAAATCACAATCTTGAAATTCTTGATCCTGTTTATGCAAGACCTGTTTACAGTTCCTCCATACTCAAGGATGACGATTTTACCGAGTTTCTAAAGAACCGGAATTTTTATTATTTTGCTAAACCCGGAGCTTTCCCCATAGACAATGTCTCGAGGGAGGGGACTTTGCAAAGTTTTACCATGGCTATGTATCAGCGTTTACTGGATGAAAACTATTGGCTTATGGGATATCTCATAGCCGTTCTCAATCAAAGAATGCTGTTCAACAGTGTATGGGACAGCAGTCAAAAACAGGTATTCTCAGGAATAAACATCTTTAATGAAAGGAATGAACTCCTGTTTAGAAACGGGCTGACTTTTTCTCCTGAATCCATCAATAACGATATCGATTATAGTAAACTAACCGGAAGTATTACAATGGATGCCATGGTAAACTCAGAGAAGTGTCTTATCCTCATTAAACTTATACCTTCGGTGAATTGGTTCGTAACAGGTATTATTCCCTATTCTTTAATACTTAAAGATCTAAACATTGCATTAAGACTGATCTTTTTAATTGGGCTGCTGTTTACTCTTGTTACCGGTGTGATAAGTTTTATAATTGCAAGAACCATAACAAAACCTATTGTTACGATAGTATCTGCCATGCATTCCTATGAAAATACAGGGAGCCTTGAACCTTTGAGTTTGAAAGCATCAGGAGAATTAAAATACCTTGGAGATGTTTATAACAAGCTGGTTACGCAAATAAACATGTTTATTGAAAACATTTATAAAGAGCAGGAAGAAAAACATGCTGCGGAATTGCAATCGGTTAAGTATGAGCTTGATTTTCTTCAGGCCCAGATAAATCCTCATTTTATTCATAATACTTTGAATGCCATAGGTTATCAGGCAGAGAAAGACGGCAATAAAGTGGTATATAACACACTCAGATCTTTTAACATACTTCTGCGTGCTGCAATTTCCGGTATTGAAGATCATATCCCCTTGAAGCAGGAATGCACTCTTGTTGAAAATTTCATTACCATTCAGCGGTTGCGTTACGGGGATACATTTAAAATAAATATTTCTATTCCCGATGAACTTGGTAATAAAAAAGTACCAAAGCTTATTCTGCAGCCATTGGTAGAAAATGCCATTTTTCATGGTATTTCTTCTACGAGAGGTAATGGGGTAATTGATATAATTGTTTACAATGAAAATCCGGATCTTATTCTGGAGGTAAAGGACAACGGGGAAGGAACAGAATATTCTTTGGAAACCACCAAAAGCAAATTTAATAAAATAGGTTTGCAGAATGTTGATGAACGAATAAAAATACTTTTCGGATCCAGGTATGGAGTATCAATACACGGTAATCCTGGTAAAGGGACTACAGTTCGTATTGTACTTCCTTTAGAGGACGGCTGAAATGATGAGAGTCCTGATTGTCGAGGATGAAAAAGCTGCACGGGAAAGGCTGTTATCAATGAGTTTGTGGCAGCAAGGGGAGTATCGTGTCTGTGCTTCAGCTGCCAACGGTAAAGAAGGATTACGCCTTTTTCAGGAACAAAAACCTGATATTATCATCACCGATATAGAGATGCCTGTTATGAATGGTCTTGATTTTATAAAAAAGGTTAGAGAAATTGATCAGGCAATTCCAGTAATAATACTCAGCTGCTATGAAAGTTTTTCCTATGCTCAAAAAGCAATCCAGCTGAATGTACAGGATTATCTTATAAAGGATTTCCTTGCTCCTGAAGTTCTAGAGTCAACCTTACAGACTGCGGTACCTAAAAAGAATTATGATCACTTTAAGCATACGGTAAATGGCAGCATCATGCTATTGCCTCTTCTTGAGGAGAAAGGCAGCCATACTCTTGATTCTATCAGGCAGATATTTCCGGAAGGAAGAAGATTTGCCTTCCTTTTGGCTCATGTGGATAATTATAATAAGAATAAGTCAGGTCTGAGTAATGTCGTAGAGAAAATAGCAGAAGGGCTGCAGTTAGAGGGGAACAGTATTATCTCTCCTATAGGTAATGGCGATTTT
>QNBL01000115.1 GCA_003641695.1 Spirochaetota bacterium | reverse complement strand
AACTGGTGTCCTTCATGTAAAACCGGACTTGCCAACGAAGAGGTTAAGGACGGTAAATGTGAAAGGTGTCATGCCGTTGTCAAGCGGAAAAATATCCGGCAGTGGATTCTGAAAATAACCGATTATGCGGAAAGGCTTCTTAACGACATAGAAAAGCTGGACTGGTCCGATGCAATCAAGACGATGCAGCGGAACTGGATTGGAAGAAGCGAGGGTGCCAACGTTACATTCAAAGTTGACGGCACCGGCGACCCGATTGAGGTCTACACAACCCGCCCCGATACTCTCTTCGGAGCAACCTACATGGTTCTGGCACCGGAACATAAGCTTGTCGAAAAGATTACCACCGATGAGTACCGGGACGCGGTAGAAAAATATATTGACCAGGCTAACAAGAAGTCCGATCTTGAACGGACCGATCTTGCAAAGGAAAAAACCGGTGTTTTTACCGGAGCCTATGCAATAAATCCTGTTAATAACGAAAAGATACCGATCTGGATAGCAGATTACGTACTTATTTCATATGGACATGGAGCGATTATGGCTGTTCCTGCCCATGATACCAGAGACTGGGAGTTTGCAAAGAAGTTCGGTCTGCCCATAGTTGAAGTTTTGAAAGGCGGCAATGTTCAGCAGGAAGCGCATACAGGGGAAGGAGTTCACGTTAATTCACAGTTCCTCGACGGCCTGGGGAAAGAGGAAGCAATAGCCAAAATGACAGCGTGGCTTGAAGAAAAGGGACTGGGGAACAGGACCGTCAACTACAAACTCAGAGACTGGATATTCTCAAGACAGAGATACTGGGGAGAACCGATTCCGCTGGTTCACTGTGACGAATGCGGTATTGTTCCTGTCCCGGAAGAGGACCTTCCTCTTACCCTGCCCCAGGTTAAAAGTTATACTCCGACAGGAACGGGAGAATCGCCCCTTGCAGGAATCGATGAATGGGTAAACACAACCTGTCCCAAATGCGGGAAACCTGCCAAACGGGAAACAAATACAATGCCCCAATGGGCGGGTTCCTGCTGGTATTTTCTCCGCTACCTTGATCAGGAAAACGACAAGGAACTTGCCTCGAAAGAGAAGATTGAGTACTGGATGCCGGTGGATCTTTATGTCGGGGGAGCGGAGCATGCTGTTCTGCACCTTCTGTACGCACGGTTCTGGCATAAGGTCCTGTTTGATCTGGGAATTGTAAATACCGATGAACCTTTCCAGAGACTTGTTAACCAGGGAATGATTCTCGGAGAGGGGGGCGTCAAGATGTCCAAATCTCTTGGGAACGTGATAAATCCGGATGATATAATCCGGGAATTCGGCGCAGATACCATGCGGATGTACGAGATGTTTATGGGGCCGCTTCAGGTTTCCAAACCCTGGTCGGTAAAGGGTGTTGCCGGAGTTCACCGTTTCCTTGACAGGGTATGGAGGGTTTCGGAAAGGGAACTAACCGAGGACAAACCTCCAAAAGAACTGGTCAAACTTCTACACCAGACAATAAAAAAGGTTTCACATGATACTTCCAAGTTGGAGTTCAATACGGCCATAGCTCAGATGATGATCTTTATAAACGGTATATTTAAAGCTGAAAAGCTGTACCGTTCTCTCTGGGAGCCTTTTGTGCTCCTCCTTGCCCCCTATGCTCCCCATATCGGGGAAGAGCTCTGGGAAAAACTTGGCCACTTGGAAACTCTGGCCTATGAAAAGTGGCCCGGGTGGGATGAAGAACTGGTGAAGGAAGAAAGTCTCGAGATCGTTGTTCAGATAAACGGCAAAGTAAGAACTAAGCTTCAGCTTCCCGCAGGAACCTCAAAAGAGGAACTTGAAAAGCTGGCTTTGGACAATGGAAGAATACAAACCCTTCTGGAAGGGAAATCGATAATCAGGATTATTGCAGTTCCAGACAAGCTGGTAAACATTGTAGTTAAGTGATTTCTGCTCTTTACCGGAATACCCCGGCGGATAAGCCGGGGTATTTTGTTTCCAGGAGCTTTTCCGTTACAAGAATGTACTCTACCGCATCTCCTTCCAACGTAACGCAGAGCCGGTATCCTGATTCCGGATTGAGATAATCGTTAATCCCCGGGTAGAGAGTCAGGGTGAGATTCCCCGACAGATCGGAATAAACTCCTTCTAAAAAAGGATTAGCAGGAATCCAGTTCCCGGCCATATCCCCGATCCTGTACTCCGCTGTTTCCATCTGTTTTATCCGGTATTCCGCCATACTGCCTAAAATAAGGGATATTTTAAGCAGCTCTGAATCTATGCTCCAGGGATTTCCAACCCCTTTTCCCTTTATTTCCTCCATTAGCCTGACAACATTCAGGGCCTCTATCCTTTCACTTTCCGGAAGCAGAGACAGCAGAAGTTCTGCAAGAAAACCATTCTCCGGTGATACACGGAGTTTCATCCCTCCGGAAAGGGTCTGGGGGAATATCCCTCCTGCCGGCTTTCCTCCGGATGCCGAATAAACGGCAACAGGGACAGCACTCCCCTTACAGATTCTAAGTTCGATCTCTGTTTCCCCCGGAGGTACTGCAAGAATCTCTTTTTCCCCGGGATTATCAGGAGCAGGATACACTACTCTGTACCCTGAAGCAGGCAGGAACGGCTCCCAGGGGAAACAGTCCTGCGAAATCTCTACAGTTACAACTGCTGTTTCGGAAAACCAGCTGCATCCTGAAACAAAAGCCAGAAAGAGAAGCGCGGAAGCTTTTATAAATCCCTTCAGACAGCCACAGGGTCTCATACCCCTGAATACAACGATTTTACCGCTGCCGCTTCAAATCTTCCTTGTATTTTTTTCTTATCTCCATAAGGATACTCTGATATTCACTGCTTTGATAATCCGCATAGGTCCAGGGAAGCGGCTGGAAATGTTTGCTTACAAACATAAGGGTAACTTCGGCGTATATACCGCTGTTTAGAGGGATCCGGTGTCCGTTATTTTTGGTTGTTGCAAGCATAAATCTCTCAATTGAGAGCATCCCCGGATCCAGATTCACCTTCCTGTTTCCCTCCCTGGCAAACTTCTGTTCCAGAAAGTTGGTGATTGTTTTTATCTCTGCCAGTTTTGAAGGATCTACAAGGGCGCTGAAGGAGACAAAGAACCTTTTTATTTCCTCTCCCATCTCACCGTTATAGTAATCAGTAAAGTTGAAATCAAGATCATCACTTATATAATCTGCGGTGCCGAATTCAGTTGTCAGAATTTCTACAAGTTTGTCTTTTATACCCAGCTTTGAATACAAGACCCCTATTACCAGTTTTTCTTTTTCAAAATCAATTGCATTCCCCATTTTCCCGTCCTTTTTGTAACCATAATGTATATCGACAACCTTGCAAGTCTTATGATTTTAAACGATAATCAACGTAGTATGGAAGATGCAGATACTTATTCAGCGAAACTTGACGCAGCTTTAGCGGAGTATGGCGAGCAGGTAAACACCAAAGATATGCCTGTTCTCAAGGATCAATTCTCACTGTTTACAACTGTTTTTGAAGGGTTTATAAACATCCTTATGAAAAAGGGTCTTATTACAGAGGATCCCTATAAGTACGAAGAGAAAATTTCAGAGGTGGAGCCTCCCTCAAAACAGCCGGTTATTGAATCGGAAAAGACAAGTATTATCAGCCAGAGATTGTCGCAGTTTGAAAGACAGCTCGACTTTCTAAACCATTTTTTCCAGTTCAATACTGCCTACATGACGCTACCGAGAATAAAGAAGATTACCGCCCTCGTGAAATGGATCGACTGGAACAATTTATCTCAAGCCTCCACCGAGGTTAATACCCAGATCCTTGCAGGGATTGTGGAAAAAATAACGCTCGGGGCAGACCCCATGTCCACCAGTCTGATTACCGATTCAGTTAAGAAGATGGGGGAGATTACAAAACATATTCTTTATCTGCTGCGGAAGGTGTCCATATACCAACGTGAAAAATACAAATTGGATATCCGCAAAAACATGAACATTGAAGAACTCCAGGGCTCCAAAACGGAAAAGCTCGAAAAAATAAGGGTATCTTTCAGACAAAAAATGAATCAGGGTACTCCTTTTATAAAAAGTCTTGTACTGGAGATTCTCAACGAAGAAACTTTTCCCGACGGAGAAGATCTGAAGGCGGAGGTTCTCAAAAAGCTGGAAGTAAAGAAAGTAGTAAAAAAGAAAAAAGAGATAAATTTAAAACCGGATCTGCTGGAAGCGGTAAGGATTTTTTCTTCCGCGGGATTAGCCTTGCATGATGCTCTTATCAAGATAAAAAACAATAATTTACTTCTCGGGACAAAGAAGCTGTCATTTACAGAGAAATTCAGATTGTGGATAATGAACATATCCGGGGGGAAAAAGAATACTGTTTATGACATTGATTTTCTAGACGCTGCTACCGGTGCCAAAAGAAGAATGAAGGTGGATATTAACTCTTTTCTCGAAGAGGGATTCAGGGAAGCAAAAATTATTTCAGCTCTGGCCAACAAGATGAGCAATATCTATAAAAAAATAGAAGCATCTCCTGAAGAGAAAATCCTCACCTTTCTGGATACCCATGCTTCTGCAGTAAAAAAAATTATAGACAAGTTAGACCCTTTGAATACCTACTTTAAAAGTGAAGTTCCAAGAAATGTGCGCAATTCGGTAAAAGGGGTGAAACTGGAAGTAACAACCATAAGGAATGCTCTTATCAAGGCAAATAAGAAAAAAATGGAATATGTGGCCAAGGTTGAGGAATTGGAGCAGATGAAAAAGCTCGGGATCGACACCACCCTGGAAGAAGGCTAGCCCTTAGCCTTTCTCAAACCGGTATTTACCCAGAACCCTTATGTCATCAGCATACTCTTTCAGATCTTCCACTGCCTCGTCAAACAGAGACTGAACAGGTATATCAAGAGAGAGAAAGAACATATACTGCCACGGCTTACCCGGTATGGGGCGGGATTCCAGTTTGTTCATGTTTATCTTTTTATCTGCAAGAACATTGAGGCACTTTAAAAGTGCTCCCGGTTTATCCGGTGTGGAAAAAACTACTGCCGCTCTGTTAAAATTTGGGAAGACAGCATTTTCGGTTCTTGCAAGTACATAGAATTTTGTATAATTTCTGGAATTCGTTTCAAGTCCCTCTTTAAGGATCCTCATTCCATGGACCTTTGCCGCTTCCACGCCTGCAATTGCAGCTTTGGAAGAATCTTTCTCCTCAGCAATAAACTTGACTGCTCCTGCGGTATCGTAAAAGGGAACCCCTTTTATCTTTTTGTGCTTTTCCAGGAAGTCTGAACACTGCATCAGTCCCTGGGGATGGGAGTACACCTCTTTTATATCCTCAATCCTGCTCCCGGGAAGACCGATAAGGTTGTGCTTTATCCTGAGCCGGTACTCACCAGTTATCCATATATCAGGATACCGAAGCAGCAGATCTATGTTTTCGTAGATTGTTCCTGCCAGAGAGTTCTCTACCGGAACAACACCGTACTCAGCCTCTCCGGTAAGCACTTTTTCGAATACATCCCTGAAAGATGGGGCTGGAAGGGAAGAAACATCCTCTCCGAAGTAGGAATAAATCGCTTTTTCGCTGTAGGCTCCATGAACTCCCTGGAAAGCTATTCTCCTGTTGCTTTTATCCTGTGACAAATTTATGGCTCTGACCTCAGGAGGCTGATCCTCAGGCAGTCTCTCTATCTCTTTACCGACAACAGGAGAAAGCGCCTGTATATCCCGCATAAGGCTTTCGAACCCTTCAGGATACAGGGATTGCGGACCGTCTGAAAGAGCTTTTTCAGGATGCGGATGAACCTCTACAACAATACCGTCAGCACCGGCTGCTACAGCAGCAAGGGCCATCGGCGGTACCTTTGCCCTGATTCCCGTTGCATGACTGGGGTCCACAATTACCGGAAGGTGACTGAGCTTTTTAACGACAGGAATAGCGGATAAATCCAGGGTATTCCGTGTGTATGTCTCAAAGGTTCTTATACCTCTTTCACAGAGAATGACATCATCGGTACCGTGAGCCATGAGATACTCGGCTGCCATCAGCCACTCTTCGATGGTAGCGGAAAGCCCCCTTTTCAATAAAACAGGCTTACCGGTCCGTCCGACACTCTTTAAAAGTTCGAAGTTCTGCATGTTCCGGGCCCCTATCTGGAAAACATCCACATAGTCCCGCATCATATCGGTATAATCAGTTCCTACAATCTCTGTTACAACGGGAAGTGAGTAAGTCTCGCCGGCATCCTTTAGAATTTTAAGTCCCTCTTCACCCATCCCCTGAAAGGAATAGGGAGAGGTTCTCGGTTTAAACGCTCCGCCCCTGAGCATTACTGCTCCGGATTCCCGGACAGCCTTTGCTGCCTGGAACATCTGCTCTCTTGATTCAACAGCACAAGGGCCGGCAATGACTGCAACCCTGTTGCCTCCAATCCGGACATTTCCCACCTTTACTATTGTATCTTCTTTCTTCAATTCCCGGGAAGCCAGCTTGTAAGGTTTTGAAATAGGAATAACCCGGCTGACACCATCCAGTACCTCCACCTCCCGGTGATCTATTACAAGATTACCGACAGCTCCGAAGACTGTATCGTGTTCGCCGATTATTTCCCTGACAGTAAAGCCTTTTGACTCGAGGAAAGAGCGGATTGAATCCTTATTCCCCTGATTTATTCCATGTTTTAAAACAACAATCATGCTGTCAGGCTATTTACTATACTTCCCGGTGTCAAGTACGTACTTAACCGTTTTCTTTTGTTTCGTTCCGGTATTTACAACTCTGGTTTTGACCAGATCACCTTCAAGCCCGGTGTTTATCTCGGACTGCAGTGACATTATTTTAGCAATATAATCCAGGGTCATTCTGGGCGTTCCCTGATTCTTTACCCGTGTCCTTCCGGCATTGTACATGGCAAGCCCAACAACAACGTTTCCACCCTGTTCAAGACAATCACGCAGGTAACTCAGCCCTAACCGGGTATTGATTTCGGGATCAAAAAACTCGGCTTCACTCAAACGGGGAAAGGAACGGCTGTTCAGCTGAAAAAGCCCCCGGTCCACCGAAGCGGAGTTCCTGTTGACAGCAGAGGGATTAAAACTGCTCTCTGCATAGGCCAAAGCAAAGGAAAGTGAGAGCGGCAGATTGTTAATATCGGAATACCTGAGAATTATATCGGTAAGTTGTCTCGAACCTGTCATTCCGGTAAAATAATCAATTACCCGCTGTCTTGTTACAGGATTCCGGTACAGATAGAGTCCGAGATCCTCCTGCAGAGAAAGATCAACAGGCATACTGCCCGGGTTAACGGGGGTCATAGCCGGAAGACCGGTGAGGACTTCCACCTCCTGCGAATTTGCAGTTTTAACGGTATCCATATTCTTTGTTGCAACAACAAAGTCGGTGAATGTAAGCATCACCGGAAGGATGAGTACTAATAAAATATATTTTCTCAAAAAGATTACCTCTTATGTCATGGTATGTTTCAGAAAAGAGAGTAATCCATTTTATTGAAAAAAAATCAAGACCCGGAAATGGAAATCAGATGCTTTTCGTTATATTGGATATATTGGACATTCCTATTCCCATTCAGCCCTGAATACAACAGGTTTGGAGAGGGTTAAAAAAGCAATGAGCGGCACCTCAACAATTCCTTCAGCTCCCTTGACGGAGGAAACAACAGGAGAATCTCCTTCTATTGCAAGATTTTTCCCCTCTACTGAGAGAGAAAACCTTATGACAGCCTCTTCCATTATGGTATCAATGGATTCCTTCGAAGCATACTCATCAAAAAGGAACTCCACAAGCTCCAGATAGTCTTCCTTCGAATAGGGCTCCCCCGTCTGAGGACCGAAAGTCTCCATGATCTCGTCATTACCGAACCCCAAAAACCCTGTTACAGAGGAAAAGTTGCCGGCGTTCAGATTAAATACAAGGGTTTTAATTCCATTTTTACGGGTAAAAGTAAGGACATTTCCTGCAGAGGAATCTTTGGAAGGGAAAAGGTTTCCAATATGCTCAAAGCTGAATGAAAAACTGAATCTATCCGGTGCCGGATCTGCTGCAGCGATCAAATCAACCCCGTCTATGGCGTTTAGCCGGGTACGGAGTTTT
>QNBL01000114.1 GCA_003641695.1 Spirochaetota bacterium | reverse complement strand
TTTATTCTTTTAATGGATGATGAATCAGCTGTTTTGCAGGTTTTGCAGGATATTCTTGGTGAAAAGGGATTTGCAACAGTAACTGTAGGGGAGGGTAGTGCTGCGGTAGCAAAATACAAAGAATACTACCTTCAGGGAAATCCGTTCTATGTTTCTTGCCTGGATCTTACTGTTCCCGGAGGAATGGGGGGGAAGGAAGCTGCTGCAGAAATACTTGCTTTTGATCCTGGAGCGTGTTTAGTGGCAGTGAGCGGTTATTCTGTAAATGCTTCAGCGGCCCGGTACACAGCATATGGTTTCTCCGGATTTTTAAAGAAGCCGTTTTTAATAGAGGAAGTGGAAGAATGCTTGAAAAACTTGGGATGCTGATTACTCCGCTGCTTGCGGAGGGGTTGTTTTATTTGGAATTTTGAAGAATCATCCATTGTACGGCTGCAAGGGGGAACACTGTTTCCTGATTCTGAAGAAGGGAAGGGGTTTTCTGTTATTATGTACATCCCGGCCATTCCGGACAGCAATAAATAACAAGAAAAAAACGGTGTCCCCCGATAGAGGGATACACCGTCTTCTCTCTTTTGAGCTGTGAATTTATTTTAAAATGTACTTAAGTAGAAAGAATATTCCAACTATGTAGGTTACCGGATGTACATCCTTTGCTTTTCCCGTCAGTACTTTTAATACTATGTATGCCAGCATTCCAAATGTGATTCCTTCTGCAATACTGTAGGACAGAGGCATCATAATAATGGTAAGAAAGGCCGGTATGGCTTCGGTAAAGTCCTCGAAGTTAATTTCTTTTATCGGTGTAATCATAAAGAGTCCCACCATTACCAAAACAGGTGCTGTTGCGGCTCCCGGTATCATTAAAAAGAGGGGAGAGAGGAAAAGGGCAACAAAAAACAGGATAGCAACAGTCAGGGCAGTAAGTCCTGTCTTA
This sequence comes from Spirochaetota bacterium, assembly GCA_003641695.1. GTDB lineage: Bacteria > Spirochaetota > Spirochaetia > B11-G9 > B11-G9 > B11-G9. The sequence goes on along the minus strand of QNBL01000114.1, from coordinate 7,199 downwards.
CCACCTTCCGCGACACCGGAAGCACTTTCAACGTAAGTAGTAACGGTACTGGTTCCCAGACAGGCTCCCAGAGTTGTTCCTGCTGCATCAGCAAAGAGTGCAGCCTTGACCTTGGGGATATTTCCGTCTTTGTCTATAAGACCTGCTTTTGTAGATACACCGATCAGGGTCCCTACGGTATCAAACATATCAACGAAAAGGAAGGTAAAAAGAATTATAAGCATATCCATGCTGAATATCCTGGAGAAATCAAGCTTGAATAAGATCGGGGCAAGTGAGGGGGGTGCCCAGCTGCCTGAAGGAGCATGGGTGATTCCCATAGGGAATCCGATGAGTGTGGTTGCAATGATCCCGAGGAGAAGAGCTCCCCTTACTTTGAAGATTAAAAGTACTCCGGTAATAATTATCCCCAGAATAGCCAGGAGTCCGGGGCCGCCGGTAATATTGCCCAGGGCAAGGATTGTACCCTCTCCTTTGACGATTATTCCCGCATTAACCAGACCGATAAAAGCAATAAAAAGCCCTATTCCAGCAGAAATTGCTTTCTTTATTGTAGGAGGAATTGAGTTTACTATTGCTTCCCGTACGTTGAAAGCTGTCAGTATTAAAAATATTATTCCTTCAATAAACACTGCAGTCAACGCGAATTCCCAGCTGTATCCCATTCCGAGAACAACTGTATAGGCAAAAAATGCGTTTAGACCCATACCGGGGGCAAGAGCAAACGGGAGGTTTGCCAGAAGTGCCATGATAAGGGTTGCTGCTCCTGCTGAAATAGCTGTTGCCGTGAAGACAGCTCCGAAATCCATTCCTGCATCTTTAAGGATCAGCGGATTTACTACCAGGATATACGCCATTGTCATGAAAGTGGTGAGGCCTGCAAGAATTTCGATCTTGACTGAAGTGCCGTGTTCCTTCAGTTTGAAAAATTTTTCCATCAGATTCTCCTTTTAGTGATTATTGGACCTATTATATCCTGTAAATAGCGGTAAAGCAAGAAAATATTGTAAAATTATGAAAAAATAGGAAAAAAATAAATGCAAAATTGCGTATATTGTAATATGATAAGGTTATATAGAATGAAGGAGAGAGTTGTTATGAATCAAAATCATACTGTAAAGGAAGAGCTGAAAACCGGAATACTAACTTCTTCGGGAAAGATAACAGCGGAAATTGTATTTAAAAACGGGAAGATTGTTGATGTTCTGTCCCACCGTATTATAGAGGGGGATATTGCCGTCAGTAACGGTTTTATTGCAGGTATTGGAGAGTACAAAGGGAAATCTGAGATCGATTTGAAGGGAAGGTACATTATTCCCGGACTGATTGATGCTCATGTGCACATGGAATCTTCCCACGTTACTCCGGAACGGTATGCCGAGGCTGTTGTTCCCCATGGCACTACTACCGTAATCGCAGATCCTCACGAAATTGCCAATGTTCTGGGATCAGAAGGTATCCGCTACATGATAGATTCTTCGAAAAATATTCCCTTAAAGGTATATTTCATGATTCCCTCCTGTGTTCCGGCCACCTCTTTTGAACATGCTGGAGCAGTTCTTGAAGCTGAAGATATTTCAGCTCTTATGGGAGATGAACGGGTTTTGGGGTTGGGCGAGCTTATGGACTACCCCTCTGTTGTATCGGCGGCTGAATCGGTTCTGGATAAGATTCTGACTGCCGCAGCGAGGGGTAAATTGATAGATGGACATGCACCGATGCTTTTTGGAAACGATCTGAGTGCATATGCTGCAGCAGGAGTACGGACGGATCATGAGTGTTCAACGGTGGATGAGATGCTTGACCGTCTCTCCCGGGGGATGTATGTACTCCTCAGGGAGGGAAGTGCTGCACAAAACCTTAAAACGCTTCTAAAAGGAGTTACTCCGGAGAATTCCCGCAGATGTGCTTTCTGCACTGATGACAGGCAGCCTGATGATTTACTTACATTGGGGCATATTGATAATCATCTCCGGATTGCAGTGAAAAACGGTATCGACCCAGTTACTGCTGTTCAGATGGCAACCATCAATGCTGCCGAGTGTTACAAACTGGACAGAACAGGGGCCGTTGCTCCCGGATTCCGGGCCGATTTTGCGGTTGTGGATAATTTACAGGATTTTAATGTTCTTGAAACTTTTGTTGGAGGGGAAAAAGCAGCGGAAAAGGGCATAGCCCTCTTCGGTAAAGAAAAGAATGGCTCCATTAAGGGGATAGGTGCAATCAATGTTAAGAAATTTTCTCCCGACCAGTTCAATCTATTCCTTGAGACAGAAAGAGCACGTGTCATAAGCCTTGAATCCATGAGTCTTTTTACTCCCCTGGCTGTTAGAACAGTTTCCCGGGATCATAACGGATTTTTTAAGGTTAATCCTGATTCGGATATTGTAAAGCTTGCAGTGGTGGAGCGTCATCATGGAACCGGAAACATTGCCGTAGGCTTGGTAGAAAACTATGGCTTGAAGGGGGGTGCTATTGCCTCTTCCTACGCTCACGATTCACACAATATCATTGTTGCCGGAGATAATAACGAAGATATGTATACTGCAGTTCAGGAACTTATTCGGGTAAACGGGGGGATCACCATGGCAGCCAAAGGGAAGGTACTCGATACCCTAAAGCTTCCTATTGCAGGGATAATGTCTGATCTTCCATTGACGGAAGTCCGGAACAAGATAAAAGATATGCATGCGGCAGCTTTCGATCTCCTAAAGATAAACAGAGGCATAGATCCCTTTATGACCCTTTCATTTCTCTCCCTGCCGGTAATTCCGGAGCTCAAACTGACGGATAGGGGACTTTTCAATGTAAAAGAGTTCAGGTTTGTCGATGCAGCAGTCAGGGAGAACTGAAAAGGTTTTAATCACTTCCTTTTTAAGCCGGTTAGAAAAAGAAGAGCTTCGAGAGTTCCTCCACCCACAGCCCTGGCTTTATCGGAGATGGTAAAGCAGTTTTCGATATTACCTCTGGCATCAACGTCTCCGATCTTGAATCCTTCAGGCACATGCATCCCTTCGTGAATCATTCCCCTGACTACCCCGGGGATTTGGGCTCTTACTTCACAATCGCCTATAGTGGCAAGAAGATCTCCCTCTTTTACAAGATCTCCAATTTTTTTAACCGGTTTAACCGTACCAGCTGCTGTTGAACGGATGACTCTCTTTGCCGCATGGCCCCCAATAACTCCGGGAATACCTGTATTCGGTTCCGGCTTCCCTTTGAGGATGACTCTCCCAAGGTTATGCCCACGGTTTGTTTCGACCACAGCATCTACATCGTTCCCTGCTTCAAAACCCGGCCCAAGGCCTATCACCACAGGAGCCATATCTCTTGTTGTTCCCAGATTCTTCTTGGCCAGAATACCGTCAACTACAGCAATGGGCTTGAGAATCTTGATAAAAATCCCTTCAGGATCTTTAATTACTGGAATCAACCCGTCAATGAGTGCCTGTTTTATCTCCATTTCTCCAGAAACCCGTACCGCAGTTATGCCATCAATAGTAATTGACCCGTCAAACATTGCCTGTGCAAAGGAGACCTTGCTTCGTATGACAGTCGGTTCCTTGATCTCCAGTACGGCTACCCTGTATCCACTGTTGTAAAGCCGGGCAATTGTTCCGCTGGCTATGTCCCCGCCGCCCCTGACAATAACCAGGTTATCCGTACGCTGTTTAAGGTGTTTTGCATGAGAGCGTTTATGTATCTTGATAACCTCTGCGAGGATTGAAAATGCAATTTCTTCAGGTGTTTCCGCCTTGAAGTCCAGTCCAATGGGTGCGTACACAGTGGAGAGTTTGTTTTCTTCAATCCCCTGTTCTGCTAAATTCCGCAAAATAACAGCTGCCTTTCTTTTACTGCTTAAAAGTCCTATGTAAGCAGCATCCGAATCAATAACACTTCTCAGAGCTTCCTCATCCACATTTCCTGTAGCGATTACGATATAGGTATTACGGTCTATAAGTGTTTTGGAGATTGCTTCCTCTATTGTTGCTCCAAGGTACAGCTCCTGTGCCCCGGGAAACCGCTCTTTTGAGAGGTATTCAGCTCTGTTTTCTACAACTGTTATTCTGAAGTTTACCTGTTCTGCAAGGTTTGCAAGGCTGAGAGCTACATGACCTCCGCCAATTATAAGAAGAACAGGTTTCGGGCGCGATATCTCAATGAATATCTCCATTTCACCGCCGCAGTTCATCGCTATACTGGTTTCGGAGGTACCGTTATCAAGGGTATACCGTACAACCCTGGATTCTCCTGAATTCAGGGATTTGCAGGCTTCCTCTATAACATAGGCCTCCGCAAGTCCTCCTCCCACGGTTCCGTATACAGTTTCCTTGTTAATTACTATCATCTTGGCATTTGTCCGGGGAGTTGATCCCTTTGCCGTTATAATGGTAGCTGTTGCAAAGGGGATGTTGGCTTCTGTCAGCTCAGCTGCTTTCATGTAAAGATTCATATTATTATTCCTTCTGTATAACGTGTTTTACAGGATCAGCATCTTTTGCGCAAGTGATGAGTACTCCTGATGCAACACTGTTCTTATTGAGAATATATCTGCCGGTTTCTTTGGCTGCATCAATGGATTCCAGTGTATCTCCCTTGTTCAGGACAAGTATCTTTCGGGCATGTATGGGGGAGTTTTTAAAAAGACCGTTTTCCGCATCAACCAGTTTAAGCAGTACTTTCCGGTCAATCATATCATTTTCTTTTGAATGAGTAACCTGCATAAACTGATCCAGCCTGAAAACGGTTTTTGAATTGATCAATGCTCCCAATGAATCTAATCCTACAACCCCGAAAACCGTTCCTGTTTCCTTTGGAATTACCGGCTCGTTATCCCCGGGAGCTTTAATCGAAAAATGTTTTGCTCCGTCCCCCTCTACAAGCAAAGCATCAAAAATATGGAGTTTATATATAGAATCCATTAAATCTGCGGAGAAACCTTTTAGTTTGAGTTCTTTATTCGCTCTTAAAATTTCGGATGCTGCGATGGTAATGCTTCCCTTACCGAAAGCAGCGGGTGAGGATATGCTTTTTTTAAGTCTTTCCAAAATCCTGCCGGCATCTGCAATAACCAGACGGCTGTATGGTCTTTTTTTTACATCCGGATGGTAGATCATGGTTGTTGTTGAAACAAGAACATTAAAACCAGCGGAGAACAGCTCTTCAGCAGTTTTGTATAGTAACGATGATTTTCCGCCGCCGCCGGTGAAGGTGCACAGTGAATGTATGAATGTATCGAGTCCTGTTCCCTCTATAATATTCACTTTGTGTATCTCCGGTCCATTATCATCCCGTTTGCATAGGTCAAGGTTGTTTTTAATGTTCCTTTCCCCGACTGCTTCCATTTTTGAGCACCGAAGTACACAAAAACCTTGCCGAATATCTTCTCCTCAACAACAAGTTCTGCATGTTCTGCGGGCTTCAGATTTTTTTCCATGGAATGAAGTTCTTTTAACTTTACTTTATATTCTTCCTGTAGTTTTTTTGCGTCTGTTTCAAGCTGATCTTCTGCATTTTTTATCTTTTCCAGTACCTCTGAGCCTTTTTCAATGTCGGAGGCTGCCCTTCTAAACTGACTTAATTTAACATCAGTAGAATCAATCTCAGACATTAAACTGTTAACCGACTGTTTCAAACGCAAAAAAGCTGTGTAGTCATCAACGCCCATCCCAAGGTGAATCTCTGTAACTGGTTCATTAATGCTTCCCAGCTTTTTACAGACTATATTTCCCCCTGCTGCCATAACACCGCCGAATATCTCGGCACGTTTTCCTGTCAGTATAATATTCCCCTGAGCTTTTATGTTTGAATGCATTATTGCTTCTTCTACGTAGATGTTCCCCCTGCAGACTACCGTGGCGTTTTCAATGTACCTCGCATACAAGTCCCCTCCGCAAAAGATTGCCCCTTCGTCATTGCCGGAGATCCCTGCTTTCAGTATTATATCCCCCCCTGAGTCAATCGTGATTTTGCTCAAAGACTTCCCGATTTGAATATCACCTGAAGCTTTTACGGTAAAGCCGTCAGCAATTCTTCCCCTTACGTTAATTGTCCCGTCGAAATCCATATTACCGTTTGAATAATCAACATTCTCAACCTGCACGATGGGTTCAACGGTTATGCTCGATCCGTTAAGTTTGACATTACCGGAAATTGCAGCGATTATTTCTTTTTTATCCTCTGAGAAATATGCCCCCCTGCCCGGGGACAGTTTGAATGAGCCGTCTTTATTTTCGGGATACAGTATGTTTCCGAATATATCCATTCCCTCTGCCGGTGGAACAGGATCAAATATTCTGGCAAGAATTTCCCCCTTTTCCACATTCTGAATAAAGTTGAGCTCCTTGAGATCCATTCTCCCATACTCAAGTTCTCTGAAAGGCCTTCCTCTGTCGGTTTTGAAAAAATATTGTGCAGATGCACTTTTACTGTGAATCGGAAATATCCCCGCAGCCGCAGTTATTCTTGAATTATAGAGCTCTTTTTCTACAGCATCCCTTATTTCATCTTCTCTGATCCCGAAGACAACTCCTTCTTTTTTCAGCTTTTTGACGATCATTTCCGCTGAAAGATTCTCTCCTCCCTGTTTGCCGGGGTAAACAATTATGGCCGCACTCATGTTGTCAGGACCGATCTCAACTTCGATGGAAGGGGAAAGAGATTCTCCTTCCGGCCAGGGGGCAATCTGTACCGGTTCACCGCTTTGCTCCTCTACTATCGAGTGGAGAATATTTCTTCGTACCTTGGGAATCCCCAGGAGCTTAAGTTTGCCCTCGATTTCTTCGGGATACAGTACCGCACCTCCGTCAGTTCCCGGAAAAACTGTCAGATAGGCAAATCCGTCTTTGTATTGGATGGTGAAGGGCCTGCTTGCTTTCATAATGAATACAAGTATAGTAACAGGGTCCTGCCGTTTCAAGAGAAGGAGTCTTTAATTAGTTTGAAATACATCAGTACAGGGATATAATGTTTAGAGGAGGGAACAGGATCAAGTGGCATCTGAGAAAAAGATGGTTATTCCCCGGCTGGGGTCAGCGCATGATCTGGAAAGGGATGGTGTATCAGTTGAGATTGGAGAGGTTAACTGGCCTGAACTCTTCAAGTACAAACCCGAAGTAACCCTTTCCTGCGGATATACCGGTAATGAGATTGTTTTAAGATACCGGGTCAGGGAGGGCTATATTGCAGCGAAGCATACC
>QNBL01000113.1 GCA_003641695.1 Spirochaetota bacterium | reverse complement strand
GAAGCTTTCGATCTTGGAAAGGCGATAAATCCTGATCTTGCAAAGGATCAGATTGTTGGGGGGTTTGTTCAGGGGCTTGGAACAGCTCTCTGGGAAGAATGTATCTTCGATGAAAAGGGCAAACTCCTGAACGACGGTTTTACCGACTACAAAATCCCGACAATTGTTGATGTTCCCCGGGATATGAACCCTATTCTGGTTGAAGTTCCCCAGCCTGACGGGCCTTACGGAGCACGAGGTCACTCCGAACATACCATGATCCCGGTTATGCCCGCTATTGCAAACGCTGTAGCGAACGGCCTTGGTGTAAGAATTACCGACGTGCCTATTACTGCAGAGAAAATTGTGATGAGAATGGGCAAAGAAGAGTATAAAGAGCAGACAAAATAACACTGCTTGTTTGGCAGTGGTAATGTAAAACCCGCAGCTTCCGGGCTGCGGCAGGATTAAAGCCCCTCGAAACTGAGGGGCTTTACCGTTGACGAGAATTAGGAGGAATTGTGAAACGAGTATTAGTTGAAAAAGATTCGTATTACGACTCTGTATTCCTTATGCTGATAAACCGTGAGGTTGGTCAGATAGAGGGAGTTACAGATGCTGTTGTATCCATGGGAACAGACGTAAATGTAACGCTTCTTAAGGAAACAGGTCTTGCAGACAAGGAGATTGAGGGAGTAACTCCGAATGATCTTATTGTTGCCGTGGAAGGAGAGAACGAAGAGGTTGTCGATGCTGCAATTGCAAAGGCTAAAGAGCTTCTTGATAAAAAAAGCTCCTCCGATGACGGTGAGAATTATAAGCCTTCAAGTCTTGAGGGTGCACTTAAGGTAGTTCCCGAAGCAAACCTAGCCATAATATCTCTTCCCGGAGAGTTCGCTTCCAGGGAAGTAAAGAAAGCCTTACATAAAGGGCTTCATGTTATGTTATTTTCCGATAATGTTTCGGTGGAGAGTGAGATTGAGCTCAAGACTCTGGCAAAAGAGAAAGGTCTTCTCATGATGGGGCCTGACTGCGGTACTGCGATTATCAACGGCAAACCGCTTTGTTTTGCCAACGTTGTGCGCCCCGGAGATATCGGGGTAGTTGGAGCCTCGGGAACCGGTTTGCAGGAAATTACCTGTGCTATTGAGAAATTCGGAGCAGGAATTACGCAAGGGATAGGAACCGGGGGCCGTGATCTTAAAAACGCCAGAATCGGCGGTACCATGATGCTTATGGGCATTGAAGCATTAAAGAATGACGATGCTACAAAGGTTATCGTGGTCGTTTCCAAACCCCCTGCAGATGAAGTTGCAGTAAAGGTTATTGATGCGTTACGAAAAACAGGAAAGCCGTCAGTTATCCATTTTATTAACATGGAGCCGGGGGAACAGGAAGGGAACCTCTATTATGCCGGTAATCTGGAAGAAGCTGCGGGTATGGCGGTTGCCTTATCAAAGGGTGAAGCCTATAAGAAGCGGACGTACACCATTGACCGGACAGAAATTGATGCGATAATTGAACGGGAAACCAGGAACATGTCTGCAAAGCAGAAGTATATCCGGGGACTCTACACCGGCGGTACTCTGGCGGATGAGGCATTGATAATGTTTGACCGGGAAATCGGCGGAATTTACTCAAACAACCAGTCCAGGGAAGAGTTTATTCCCAAGGATCCCAATAAGTCAGTTGAACATACAATCGTTGACCTTGGTGATGATGTTTATACAGTTGGTAGACCGCATCCCATGATAGACCCCAGTACACGGGAAGACAGGATTAAGATTGAAGCCGAAGATGAAGAGATGGCAGTAATGCTTCTGGATATTGTTCTCGGGTATGGTTCACATCCTGATCCGGCAGGTGCAATTCTTGATTCACTCAAGAATGCAAAGAAGAAAGCTGAAGAAAGGGGCGGCTACCTCTCAATAGTAACTTCCATCACCGGTACAGAAGGAGATTTTCAGAGTATTCATGAGACAAAGAATAAGCTGGAATCTATTGGTTGTGTTGTAATGCCTTCCAATTATCAGGCGTCGACACTGGCATTGGAAATTATGAGAAAGGTGGAAAAGTAATGGATGTAGCAAACATTAATAAACTTTTTGAGGAAAATCTTACCGTTGTAAATTTGGGACTTGAGTCTTTTGCGGAGAATTTGAACAACGAAGGGGTAAAAACTGTACAGGTTCAGTGGAAACCTCCTGCAGGCGGAAATATGGAGATAGCAGAACTCCTGGACAAGATGGATTCAATAAAAGCCAAGGTTGATGTCGATGCAGCCAACAAGAAAGCTGCTGAGATTATTAACAATGGGAAGCCGACTGTCGTGGATATCTCGACTGCGGGAAAAGCAATCCCCGGGATGAGAAAGAATCTCTTTCTTCATGCAGGACCTCCTGTCGAATGGGAGCGGATGAGCGGACCTACCAGGGGAGCTGTAATAGGCGGACTTGTTTATGAAGGTCTTGCCGGGACGTACGAAGAAGCTGAAAAAATGGCCGCTTCCGGAGAAATCGATTTTGAACCCTGTCATCATCATGCAACTGTTGGTCCAATGGCAGGTATTGTAACCTATAGTATGCCCGTTTGGGTCCTGGAAAATAAGGCTTACGGTAATAAAGCGTATGCAACGTTAAACGAAGGCCTCGGTAAAGTGCTGAGGTACGGTGCGTATGGAGACGATGTAATTGCCAAGCTAAAATGGATGGAATCAGATCTTGCTCCAATTTTGAAAGCAGCACTGAAGCTTCATGGCGAGCTTGATATGAAAAACATCATTGCTCAGATACTTCAGATGGGTGATGAGGGTCATAATAGAAACAGGGCAGGGACCTCCATAGTTATTAGAGAACTTGCTCCTTATCTTGTTCAGCTTGATGTGGAAAAAGAAAAACTGGTCAAAGTATTCGAGTTCCTTAACGCAAATGACCATTTCTTTTTAAATCTTTCCATGCCTTCTGCCAAGTGTATTATTGATGCAGCTGCAGGAATAGAGGGAAGTACCATAGTAACGACCATGGCCAGGAATGGAACGGATTTCGGTATCAGGATGTCCTGTACCGGTGATCAGTGGTTTACTGCTCCTGCCCCAATGGTAGACGGACTGTATTTACCCGGTTATTCTGCCGATGATGCGGCCCCGGATATAGGGGATTCTACTATTACGGAGACTGTAGGAATCGGTGGGTTTGCCATGGCGGCTGCTCCCGCTATAGTTAAGTTTGTCGGCGGTACTCCGAAAGATGCACTTAATGTAACAACACGGATGTACGAAATAACCGAGACTGAAAACAAGATTTTTCAAATACCTGCACTTGATTTCCGCGGTACTCCCACGGGAATAGATGTGCTGAAGATTATTGAAACAGGGATACTTCCTGCCGTTAATACCGGTATAGCTCATAAAAAGCCGGGTATTGGTATGGTAGGCGCAGGATTGGTAAAACCTCCTGAGAAATGTTTTAATGATGCTTTTAAGGCATTTGTGGAGAAATATTCTTAAAAAATTTAAATTTGCGGCAGGCAATTATGACTGCCGTTTAAAATACTATTGTTTTACAAGGAGAAACATATGAAAGCAATTGATTTAACGATCCCTTTGGGAGTAGGAACTCCTCCATGGCCCACATACATCCCTCTGCAGGTGCAGTATTTTAAAAGACTTGCCCCTAACGGAGCAAACGGTCAGGTAGTTACCCATTCAAACCATATTGGTACTCACCTTGACGGGGAAATCCATTTCTATACCCCCGGTAAAGATATGGCTGAACTGCAGCTTGATTACCTTATGCACGAAGCAGCAATTGTTGACCTGTCTGATGTCTGTGGTGATTACGATGTATACACAGCAAAGATGGTTGAAGAGAGAGTTGAGGTAAAAGAAGGTGATATTCTTATCATTCATACAGGATACCACCATTATGGATGGGATCAGTCAGGTGCCGATGAGATCAGATACATGATTAAACACCCCGGACCAAACAGGGAGTTTGCGGAATGGGCAAAGCGTAAAAAACTCAGATGGATCGGTGTTGACTGTGGATCTGCAGATCATCCAATGAACACCAAGATCCGGGACTGGATGCCTAAGGAAGCTAGACACTGTGATGCTCACATGAAGGAAAAATATGGACAGGGACTTGATGAGATTTTTGCTGAAGACAAATATCAGCTAATGCATCTTGAGATGTTTAATCATCATATAATCCATGCAGAATGTATGGGCGGTGATATTGACCTGCTTCTTAATAGAAGAGTAACTGTTGGATGTTTCCCCTGGAAATTTGTCGACGGTGAAGCAAGTATCTCCAGAATTGTTGCCTTTGTTGAAGATGATGAGTATGAAGAACTGATGGCTAAAAAGGCAAAATGTGAACTGACCAAATTCGGTGATATAGACGGTGGGAAGAATGCATGGCTCCACGAAGAAGCCAGAAAGAAATAATGGTAAAATCCGGCAGCTCTATTTTGTAAGATGAGACTGCAGCTTTTCATGTAACCTGACCCGGGATATGTATCCCGGGTTTTTTATACCTGTTCCAGAAGATGAATGAACTCCCCTTCTTCGGCGCTTTTTCCCGGTTGGCAAAAACCGGTAAACCTGATAAGGGCATCTTCTATCCGCAGCAGCTTAATGTGTGCACATTTTTTTCGAATATAATTGCTCCAAGTTTTATCCCTTCTACCGCTGTAAGGTAAGGGAAATAGGTATTTATAATATCTCCTGCTCTCGTGTGGGCCTGAATTGCAATGGTAAGGGTCTGAATCATATTACCGGCATCTTTTGTCATTATTTCCCCACTGAGAAGCTCTTCGGAATCAGCGTTTTTTATCAGTTTAATAATCCCCTTTGTATCATTATTGGCAAGGCCGTATGGGGTATCAGCTATATATAAACTGGTGGTAGAAACCTTAAATCCTCTTTCAACTGCTGTATCCTCAGTTATTCCGACCTTTGCAATCTGGGGATGGGTAAAGATAATCTCCGGAACATTATCATGGGTAAGGGGAACAGGTACATCAGCAAAAGAATTACCTGCTGATCTCCGTCCTTCTTTTGCTGCTACATAGACTAATCCAGGAGTTGCAAGGACCTCACCTGCCGCAAAAATTTGAAGGTTCGAAGTCTGTAAATATTTATCAGTAGTGATATGAGCGTTACTATCCCTGCACGATCCAGGTGTAACGATTCGGTAGTGCCTTTTCGTCCTGTGGCAAAAATAATCTGTTCTGCATGTATCTCTTCCTGGTTGTCGCCTTTTTTATAGACCAGAGTCTTTACGGTGTCTTCCTTTGGTAATAGCATCCCGGGTTGTACCGGTAAAGGCTTCATGTATAATATACTTGGAAGGAACGCAGCCAATATTTACACAGGTTCCGCCCGTGGTGGCATCCTCAATGAGGGCAACTTTTTTATCCATACCTGCTCCACGTATAGCTGCGGCAAATCCTGCAGACCCTCCGTCTATAACAATAATATCAAAATCGGTATTCTTATCTTTTCCTTTATTCTCCTCATAGGGAGAGACTTCGTTTAGTGACTTTGTATTCAACCATTATTCAATTTTTCCATTTGTACCTCCATGGCTGGTAATAGGTTGTGCCTAAAAGAAAACACTTACTTCATCAAGTATCTCGTTATGTGAGGGGAATACCCCCAGCAACAGCCTGTTTTTCAGTGTTTCTGTTTTTGCATCGGGAGCAATGCCGAATGCATTAAAAAGTTTTTGTTCAAAGCTATGGTACAGTCTTAGGATTTCACTGGAATTCCCCAGGTACCCCAATGTAGTCATTAAAAGCCTATGGGCAGGCTCACAGTAAGGATCGTGAGAGATAAGAGTTTTCCCTGTTTTTAATGCTTCCTTGTAGAATCCTTTTATGAGATAAAGGCGTTCCATTCTAAAAAGAGTAGAAAGATAGACGCTTCGGTATTCGGACCGTTTTGATTCGATAGGTATTTCACTACAGATGTTTTCAAAGAACTCTCCCCGATAGAGGTGGATAGTTTCTATTCCTTTTAGAAGGGCCTGTTCCAATTCTCCTGCTTCTTCCAGCAGTTCTGCCTGTTGAGCAGACTTTGTAAAGGTATCGGCATCTACTTCTATTGCAAATGGATCAAGGCGGATGGTGTTTCTGTTAATAATTAAAAGATCCTTATCATTTCCCAGGAGTTTTTTTAATCGGTATATAAGTGTATTAAGGTTGTCTTTTCTGCTTTTGTCTGTGTAATTCTTCCAAAATATATTGAAAATAGTTTCCTTTTGTAAACCGTCTTTGCGGTTAAGAATGAGAAGAATTAAGAGATCCTGTACTCTTTTTCTTTTAAGGAACTCTGTTGAATCAAGGAAGTGGCCATTGAAATAAAGATTGAAACTCCCAAGAGTTTTTATGGAAAGATATTTTCTTCCTTCTGTGTCAAGAGAATACGGTTTTAAAGGTTTTGGTGATACAGTGGACTGTACTGCCTCCATAATGTCTCTCCTTTACTGTTTTTTTTATCCGGTACAGGTTTCCATGCATAAATTGTGCCAATAAATTAAGCGGTTGCAGGCTGGTTTTGGTGCTGCTACTGTTGCAAAAAATCAACAATGTGGATATGGATATGCTAATATGCGGTTGGGTAAGGAATTAAGAACTGATGCAATTATGCAATAACTGTTGCTATAATACAACAGAGGGTGTAGTATATGAAAAGTATGAAAGAAAAGAATACGGAAGAACTTCTTGCAACGATTAACTTTTATAAACAGATGGAAGAGGAGTATAGAGCAATTTTTGAGTACTCCTATGATGGTATATTTATATCCGACGGAAATGGTAAGGTTGTATGAATTAATAAAGCATGTGAAAGTATGGAGGGGATTGTTTCTAACGAGGTTGTCGGTAAAAGTGTGGAACAGCTTCTGGAAGAAGGCTATTACACCAATTCGGTGACCCTTGAAGTTCTGGAAAAGAAAATTCCTGTTACCCAGCTTCAAAGGGCAAAAAACGGCCGGAGAATCATGTGCACCGGTGTTCCTGTATTTAAAGACGGTAACATAATCCGGGTAGTAATAAACTCCCGGGATATAAGTGAGCTTTCTCTGCTGGAAAAAGAACTTCAAATAACAAAAAAGCAAAGTGAGAAATTGAGAACACAAGTAGCACTTTTGGAAAAAGAGATAGTTCAGGCTGAAAAACTTGTATACAAAAGCTCGCGGATGCGTGAGATAGTAAATACTATTAATCATGTTGCCAGATTTGATTCGACAATTCTGTTAACCGGAGAATCAGGCGTCGGGAAAGAATTATTAGCCCGTTCTGTACATAGTATGAGTTCACGGAGTGATTCCTCTTTTATAAAGGTGGATTGCGGTGCTATTCCTCCGTCTCTTTTTGAATCAGAACTGTTCGGGTATGAAAAAGGTGCTTTTACGGGAGCTGGGAAGAGCGGTAAAATGGGGCTGATTGAGCTGGCCGATAAGGGCACCCTGTTTATTGATGAAGTTGGAGAATTACCCCTGGAATTACAGGTCAAGCTGCTTCGTTTTATCCAGGATAAAGAAATTGTAAAGGTAGGCGGGAAGAGTCCTGTTTCTGTTGATGCCCGGATAATTGCTGCAACAAACAGAGATTTAGTATTGATGGTAAAAGAGGGCACATTCAGAAAGGACCTTTATTACCGATTGAATGTAATACCTATGCAGATTCCTCCGTTGCGGCAGAGAAAGGAGGATATTTTTTACCTCATCCATTACTTTTTGGAACGGTTCAATAAAAAATTTGGTACAAAAAAGGAGTTCGATACAGAATGCCTTGAAGCACTGGAAGAATATCCCTGGCCGGGTAATGTACGCGAACTTGAAAATATGGTTGAAAGGCTTATTGTTCTTAGTACAGGTAAAAGAATTACCCTCTCTGATCTTCCCAGATTATTTCAGGACACAAACCATTCACAAGGGGTTGTAGCTCCCCTTACTCAGGAAGATTCTTATCATTCTGTTATGATGCAGGTAGAGCGGAATTTACTCATTGAGGCAATGAGGAAAACTTCTACACTAACTGAGATGGGGAAGATTCTTGGTCTTGATAAAAGCTCCGTTTCACGAAAAATGAAAAAACATGGACTCCGGCTGGGTTAATACTTACCCAAGTACACTTTCTGTTTTTTGTAAGGAACTTTAATACCGGTCATATTTATTGCAGTACACAGGCCCTGGTGCTGTACTGCCTGGTTACGAGGGAATGAAATCCAACGATTATATTAT
>QNBL01000112.1 GCA_003641695.1 Spirochaetota bacterium | reverse complement strand
TTAAGATAGGAGGGCAGGATATGCCTGCTCCGGGAGAATTTTATTCCAACCGGTGTTGTGACAGGATCTATGTCTGAATCCAGTCTGGAAAGAGGATCTATAAAGAATGTCCGCATGATTGTCGGATAGAGACTTTTAAAGTCCAGAACAACCACGTGAGGATAAAGCTTGGGAGCTGAGGTAAAGACAAGTCCCCCTGCAGCATGGCCTCCCGGAACTATATCCTTAACATCCGGTGCGACATACCCCTTTCTGTGAATTGCCGGGAGCATAAAAAAGTCAAACGCTGCAACGGACATGCCCACTCTGTTCATGGGAAGTCCTGTTATAAGACTTCTCGTTTTAAGCTGACCGATAATACCTGTAGCCTTGAAGATTTCCGTTACCAGAACAGCATCTTCCAGATTGTATCTCGCCAGGGCTGCCTTGTCCTCCTTAAAGCGGCGGTTTATCTCGGCTATCTTGTCCTCTTCCGGTCGTATGTCTTTCCCTCTTCCCAGTATTTCCTGAGCTACTGTTTCCAGTGTGTAGTCTTCAAACTTAAAGAATGCGGTTCTTAAGGTCTGGGGACCGTCTATAACCAGTCTGCCGTCAACGTCTGCGTCGTATATTCCCCTTCTCCGTTCCGCCAGCTTGAGGGGTCTGGAGCTTCTTCCGATGCTGAGGGGAATCCCGAGGTTGGAGCTTTTTTTTGCCAGGAAATCAAGATCAAATCCGATAACATGCCATCCTATAAGGATGTCGGGATCGTATCTTTTTGTTTCCTTGATAAACTCTGTAATTACTTGCCTTTCACTTTTACAGGGAATAATAAGAGAGTTGTCCGGGTAGCTTCCCGGAGTGTTTTCCTCATCAACTATAAATACCTTTTTCAGTTCCGTCTCATCACCGTATGTACCATGGAGGGCAATGGAGTAAAGCTCCCCGTTCTGCCCCGTCTCAATATCCATGGAAAGCCATTTAAGGGCAGGATTATAATCGGCCGGTGCGAGCTTCGGATTTATCCAGACTCCAAGCTTTTCCCGGCCTGCTAAATCCGGTTCCGGCTCTCCTGTAATTTCAACTCCCGTATGGATAAACCGTTCCATAAGGTAACGGTCCGCGGGCCGGACATCCGATTCGAAGGTTGTGATACCCTGCGCATGGAGTTCTCTTCTTGCGTTATAGTAACGGTCAAAGGAATCGAAATACAGCCCCTTTACAGGTTTCCGGTTAAAGGACTTCAGGTCCAGTTCCCTGACGAACATTCCCGGCAGGTCCGGGATCCGGGCGTCCTGCTCAACAAAAAAGAGCGGTTTCGGATTGGTTATCACTATCTTGAAGGGACCGTCCTCACTTCGTCCGTAGTAATGGACCTCCGCTCTCCCGTTTTTGTCTGTTGAGCTGCTCGAGAGGATAAAGCCTTTGACACTCTTCATACCTGCTCAAGTATACATGAGTGCATTGTATAAGGCAAACAGGCGGAGCCGGGGCTCCGCCTGCAGTATCAGAACGAAGAGTTGTTTGTTACCGGTCCAAAATTATTTATCGTGGATGAATTGCCGTTCAGCGGGATATCGCCTCTCCTTATCTCTTCTTCAAGGTCATAGATCTTTTCAAATCCTGCATTCAGCTCCGGATTCTTATATAGATCCTCCATGGCATCAATACCCATCATTCCCCACCTTATGCTCAGTTTATCCAGTTCTTTACGGTCTTCATCAATTGCATCCTCTCCTAATGACCGCAGCCTGTTTTCGTAAGAAGTGAGATAATTAAGGAATTCTTCTTTGAATTTACTGTAGTTAGGATTACCGGAGTAAGAATTGGCATCGTCTATCCTGCTTGTAATTTCGTACTTAAAATTAAAGTATCTGCCCTGAATGTCCTTTATCCACTTCTCATCCGACCTTATCGCTATATTCTTTTCTTCATAAAGATACCTGCCGTAGGAATGGAAAACAGTGTAATACATTTTTGCCAATTTGTAATTTTTGCTGTTTGCCGCATCATAGTATTTTTGGGCAATGGCGAGAAACTTATCTTTGTAATTTACCTCATTCAGAACCGGAAGTCCCAGAGATCCGGAGGATGCCCCTCCGTTTTCCTCTGATCCGGATACCGTGCCGTTCATATTTTTCAGCATTGGCTCGATCTCCTTCCAAAGACCCTGGATTTCGGCATCCGTATCGGTGTTGTATCCCAGATTGATAAGATCTTCCCATCTGCTCTTTGTTATATCCCACTGGGAGTCGGCATCTTCGTAGTTTTTATGCGTCAGGAAGTTTCTCAGGACTTTCAGGTTTGATATGAGATAGCCGCGGCTTTCCTCTATCAGGGACTGTTTCTCCGATGCTGCTATCTCCTCGGGGGTCATTTTTTTATATTCGAACTCGATAAGGATATCCCTCAGGTTTTCCGCAGTGTCGAATTCTCCAAGTTCCTCGGCAACAGGGATCATTCTTACTATCTCTTCGAAATGATCCGGCACTGTATTATTCTGGTACCATCCGGGGATTTTCTTTTTAAAGAATTCAAGCCCTGTTTTCAGTTTCTCGAGTCTTGCCTTTTCCTCGGGATCTTCAATGTTTATTGTTTTCTGTTTTGACCATACGAGAAAAAGGTCTTCGCAGTTTAGGTCAACATCCTTTTCTTTGTATTTTTTTCTCAAGGCCTTAAGGTTCTCCAGGGTATCGTCAATAGAATCGTTCATCTCCATACTGATCCATAATCTTCCCCCGAGGTCGGATATAAAGCTTCCCAGTCCCAGAACGTCCATAACCTGGGAAGCAGGTTTTGCTGTCTGTGATTCAAGCCATTGGGCGGGAGTTTTTCCGATAGCCTCCCACTGTGTGCTGAGGTTGGGTTTCTTTAGAAAGTCTTTGTATATCTGCCTTCCTTTTTCCAGCTGGAGTGAAAGAAGCATCGCTTTCCCTTCCGCCTCCCCCCTGGCCCAGCTGAGAACCGCCTGATCCACTGTGGTATCCCAGGGGTCCTCTCCGAATCCCATTACAACCAGCCAGTTTTCAAGTTCCGGTACGTTCTTGTCACATCCGAGGATACTTCTTATTTTCATCCGTATTCTGGTTCTCAAAACCGAATCTACGGAGAGTTTTACCAGATCCTGCCAGCTCTGGGATATTAACGCTTTTACCAGCTCCACTCCCCTGCCTACGGTGAATTCCATAAAATCCGCGGCAGGTCTGTAGACCTTGACCGTATCCTTTATTATTGACCGGGTGTAATCAAACCGGGCTGTTTCACGGTACAGCTTCTGCTTTGCCTCGGCTGTCTTTATCTCGTCAAGAACTTTCAGGTACTCCTGCCAGGTTTTGTCATTGGGATCGCTTGGATCGGGGTTCTTTCTTTCAAGTTCACCGAGGCGCACGTTTAGTTTATCTTCTCTCGCTTCCCACCAGTCCGCAGCCCTCCGAAGGTCTGCTCTCGATTCATCGGAGAAGGAAAAAGCCGGAAGAATGTAAATTGTCGAAAGTATAAGCGCAAGGATAATCTTTTTCATCTATTTCCCCTCCGCAGACAGGTGTATATCAAGGTTTAGACCCGAATCGGGAATACGCAGGTCAGCATACCTGTCAGAAGAAATTTTCCCGTTCTCAACGGTTGATTCCACGAAGTACGAAGCATCTCCGGGGAGATAGAAGCTATACTCCCCATTCTCATCTGTCCGTGTCTCGTCAATGACAGCCACTTTTAGTGTTTTATCATCAATAACCATGTAGGCGGTAACCGGAGCATCGGCGAGCTTGCCGTCGTTATAGTATACCTTTCCGGAGATATTGGGAGAGAGTTTGTCAAAATCCTTGACTTCCAGGTTGTCAAAAGCAACTTCGCTGTCTCCTCCGGAGAACAGGGCAAACCCTCCGCCGGGGGGGGTGTCTTCATAGACTTCAACTACAGTATTGCCGTTGACCGATATCCGTATCAGTTTTCCATACAATTCAGCCACAATGGAGCTTGTTCCCTCCTTTGATATATATCCGGATCTCTCCGCCAAATCGGTTTTACCGTTGTACCGGAGGATGAAATCTCCCCGGGAATCTATCAGAAACAGATCAAATCCGTCCTCTTCTGCGGGGCTTCTGAACATAATTCCGAAGACATTTCCCTTATCGCCGCTTTTGTACTCCATATCAACGGATATACTTCCGTTTTTTAAAAACATGTTCGAGGGGATGATTACCGTATCTCCGCCGGCAGGGATCAGCAGCTCCCCGTTCTCGATCTTTGCCGAGTTCTGAAGATCCCATCCGTTATCGTTATTATCAAAAGAGTCCGAGAGAATAATACTCTGGTCTCCGCTTGACGATGGCCAGAACAGAAATACTGCAAATAGCAGTAGAATAATGACAATACCGAGACATCCGGTTCTTTTTTTCATTGTGGATTTCCTTGTTGTTTGGTATTTAAATAGTGATTAGTCAATATACAGCGGAATATATATATTTTCCAGAAAAATCCGGAAATTGTGTTAAGATATTTGTAATACGCCAATTTGGAGGTTGATAATTGAACAATAGTAAAAAAGGAAGGGGAGTTATCAAGTTGTTTTTACTACTTTCGGCAGCAGCAGGAGCTTTTGTGCTTTTCTTTCCCCTTATTGATGAACGGATGCCGTCTCTTGCGGAAAGGGTAAATGCCTTTAGAGGATATTATACCGGACCGTTGTTTATTGATCCGGCGGTGCAGGATAGTGCAGGAGGAAAAGAGTATTTTACAAATCAGTATCACGGTATAAAGGACACCATGAAGGATCAGCAGCTCTACTACTTTATTCCGGCAGCGGATATAAAGCTGGTTTTTTCTTCCCGGTATGAACCCTTTAATGCTCCAATAATTCTTAATCTTTACAGAGCCGATGACCTGAAGACTGTTATTGCCACCGATCTTGAGGTTCCTTTTGAATCGGGAAGACAGAGAGGCGCCCGTTCACAGATGGGTGAGGATGTTCCCGACCATGCGAACTGGTTCGATTATAAATGCCGGAAGGGTATTGAATACGCGCTGAAGGTTCTTCCGGAAGAGAACGGAGATATAGGAAAAGAGTTTGTTGTTCATATTGATCCCGCCGACGGATGGATTTCAATCCCCGGTCTGTGGGCTCTGTTCGAAGTTTTCCTTATTGTTCTTCTTGTCTTATACTATATCGGGAAGTTTGCAAGAGCTGGGAGGAAACATTAATTTATACTAATCCGGCAGGCATTCACGCCCGCCGGATGCATCTGCTATTTTATTTTATCTATCAACTCCTGGAGAGTTTCTTTTATCCCGGAGAATTCGATTTCATTTTCGGAACAAAAATCCCTTACACTCATTCCGGAAGGACCCATGGGTACTCCCAGTACCCCGCTTATCTGTTCCTTGGTCAATCCCCAGTCCAGCAGTTCCGAAAATAATGTTTTCCCCTTAATAATTCTTTCATCTTCTGTGTCCGCTTCCTGGTCCGGGTTTACGACTGCTTCTTTGAATCCTTCCAGGGATACAATCCTTTCACTGTATTTATCCAGGGTTTCTTCATCCGAAGCTCCCTCTTTTTTAAGAATATTCCATGCCGGCTGGGGAATAGCCGTATCATCATCCGCCTCAAAGGGAAGCCCTTTGTAAAGTGCTATGAAAAGTCTCATGCTTCCGGTCCCGATTTCAAGGTCCCCTATCTTCCCGTAAACCGCTTCAAAATCTTTTACCTTAATTTCTTCAGGATTTTCTGCATCTGAAAATCCGAATGCTTTGGCAAGGGTATCCACCGGTATATCGAAGGCATTTGTTAAATCGGAAAGACTGTATGATCCTCTGATATCTGAAGGATCAGCTTCTCCTTCGGAAATCTTCTTCGGAGTTTTCGACCCTTCGGTTACCCAGTATCCGAGGGTAGAAGCGATGAGAATTCCCAAAACAAAAAAAACGGGAAGAATTAGTCCTGCGGTTTTTGATTTTATTCTCATTCTGCGGCCTCCTTGTATTTGTCAGTCCGGAATGAGAGGGTGTCCGGTACAGGACAGGCGCCTTCTTCATCGGTGCACTCATAGCAGCTGATACACTGATGATTCCTGACTATACGGGAGTGGATACCGGCAGGTTCATGGGGCAGACTCTATCGCAGGCTTTACAGTCTATACATGTGGTTTCATTACGCCTCAAGGGTATAATCCGAAAGAGATTGAATATTCCCAGTACTGCACCATAGGGGCAGGCATACTTACAGAAGGGGCGTTCAACAAACAGGGAGAGCAGGATAACAAGTCCGAGGGTAATAAAACCAGTAACAGCAATTTCTCCCGTCCAGAACTGGAAAAGGGTGAAGTAGGGATCATAATCCTGAAAAATAAGCTTGCCGGTTACAGCAGTCATGTACAGTACCCATACAAGAACTGTGTAACGCAGGAAACGAAGATACCGGTCATACTTGTAGGGAATGAACCGATTATACTTTTTCTTGAAAAGTTTCTTTCCGATTTTCCCTATCCATTCCTGAAACGTCCCGAATGAACATATCCATCCGCAGAATAAGGGACCTAATAGAATTGCTGAGGAAAAAACAACAATCATCAGCACTACACTGGAAGGATGAACCTTTTTTACAAAAGTTCCAATTCCGAGAAGATGGTAAATTGTAGTCATTATAAACCAGAATTCTTTATTTACAAACAGTTGAAAACCGCTTAGCATAACGTTATGAGAGAAATTGAACTCCGGGAAATCTCCCGGGCAGTTAAAGAGCTGTCAATTGAAGCGAATACTGTTGCAAACGATGATCTTCGCTGTGCGTTAAAGGCTTCCATTGAAAAAGAGGAATCTCCTGCTGGAAAGGCAGTGCTGAATCAGCTTTTAAAGAATCAGGATATTGCCAAAACAGAAAAGATCCCTATCTGCCAGGATACCGGGTTTGCTGTAGTGTTTCTTGAAATAGGGATTGATGTACGTCTCATCGGCAGAAGCCTGGAAGAAGCAGTAAATCAGGGGGTCAGGGATGGGTACACCGAAGGATTTCTAAGAAAGTCGATACTCAAGGATCCTTTGACTCAACCGGTAAACACCAAAGATAATACCCCTGCCATCATTCATACAGCTATTGTCCCCGGTAACGGGGTCCGTATTACCATGATGCCCAAAGGAGGCGGATCTGAGAATATGAGCAGAATAGAAATGCTTAAACCCTCCGACGGAGTTGAAGGAATCAAAGACTTTGTTCTTGAAACGGTAAGGACTGCCGGAGGTAATCCCTGTCCCCCGATTATTGTCGGTGTAGGGGTGGGAGGTACTTTTGACTATGTTGCCTTTTTGGCAAAGAAATCTCTCTTGAGAAAAATTGGGGAGAGAAACGCTGATCCGGAGCTGGCGGCCATGGAGGTTTCCTGGTTAGAGGAAGTTAACAAACTGGGGATCGGTCCGGCAGGATTGGGAGGACGGGTTACTGCCATGGATCTTTTTCTGGAAGTATTCCCCCGGCACATAGCCACTTTACCGGTTGCAGTTAACATTCAGTGTAACGCTGCCAGGGTAAAAACGAGGGTGCTGTAGTATGGGAAAGACAACAAAGAGAGTAAAGACGCCTTTAACCCGGGAGACAGTAAAAGATCTCCACATAGGTGACGAAGTCCTTATCAGCGGGACGATATATACCGCACGGGATTTGGCCCATGCCAGACTTGTGGAGATGATTAAAGGCGGGGGAAAACTGCCTTTTGATGCGGAAGGGAGTGTTGTTTATTATGTCGGTCCTTCTCCAGCCCCGGATGGCAGAGTGATCGGAGCAGCAGGTCCCACAACAAGTTATCGGATGGATCCTTTTGTTCCTGATATGTTCAAAGCCGGGATGCTGGGTATGATAGGCAAAGGGCCGAGGTCTGCTGAGGTAAGACAACGTATAATAGATAACTGCGGGGTTTATTTTGCAGCAACGGGAGGAGCTGCGGCACTCCTTTCCCGGTCCATAGTAAAGTCTGAGATTATTGCGTTCAGGGATCTCGGAGCCGAGGCACTGCGCAGGCTCACGGTAAAGGATATGCCGGTGATCGTAGTTAACGACTGCTACGGCGGTGATCTATACAAAGAGGGTGTTTTACAATACAGGCTTAGAAAGGTTTTTTTCAGGTGAGGCAGTTTCTCCATACCCTACTATATAACAAAAAAGCCTTTTTTGATTAGTTCAACCTTTTCACCGGAGTAGGTTTCGGCTGTTACGTCCACATCCGGGGAGCCGATCATAAAGTCGGTATGCAGGTTCGAGATATTTGCCCC
>QNBL01000111.1 GCA_003641695.1 Spirochaetota bacterium | reverse complement strand
GTAACGTATATTGAGATTGAGGGTATCCCCATTCCTGTTCCCTGTACCGAGACACGCTTCCCTTTGTAAGTCCCTGTGTATCCGTACATACCCCTCACTTTTGTGTATTCCTCTGCATCTTCAAGAAAGTTCTCTGCAATGAATCGTGCTCTTAGTGGATCTCCGGGCAGAAGTACCGCCTCCGCAATATCACCTTTTTTTGCACCAATGTGGATGCTCATAACTATTTTCCTCCTTTATCCGCTTTTTTTATCATTTCTCTGTGCCAGTTTAGAAGCCATTCTTCTTTTTCTGGATCTTCTCCCTCTATGTCTGCAAGGATTCTGAATACCGGCTCGGTACCGGAACCTCTCATCCATATATAACATGTTTCTTTGCCGTTGTTATCTGAAAAAACTATCTTAAGACCGCCTTTTGCTTTACCGGTACGGTATGTATCTCCCATGCCTTCAACAGCTTTTGTTCCCTCATAGTTGATCTCTTTCCATGAGTGGATATTTAAAGTATCTTTAAGATACTCCTTTTTCCTTTTCCATTCATCAAGAAAAATTTTCTCGTATCTGTTTTTAAGTATGCTGTGGTCAGCTGTGGCAATCTTCATAATCGCCCGTTTCTCGTTAGCACGTGTAGTGGTATACTTGGGGAGGGTAGTGAGAATGTCGTAAAGTGAGAAATCTTCTTTGTACTTATCCTTTTGTCCGCTTACTGTACACCAGATTTTAAAGAGATCGTTTTCCCTGCCTGGAGCTTTGTACAGGAGGAGCTTTAAAAGTGAAAAAATGGTATTTATGGGGTCCCGTACTTTTGCAGGATGGGTTATGTTTCCCCCATTGGAACCCTCTCCGAGGATTCTAACGGTGTACCCTCCGTCCCTCAATGACCTGGCGAGAGTAACAACGTTAGCTTCTCCGACCTCCGCACGGAATACTTCTGTTCCAAAGGATTCTGCAATTCTGTCGATCCTCATGGAAGTGGGGCCGTTTACCGCTACTGCAAGTTTCCTGTTTCTGCCGTTATCTTGATTATTCCTGCTGTATAGAAAGGCAAGTTCCCCCAGTACCGCCAGGGCAAAGACTTCCTGAGCTTCCAGTATTTCAGCCTTGCCGCTTCTGCTGTTTATGAAGACGATGTTACCTCTATCCCCGTCGTTGTCAGGAACATACCCGATCACAAAGGCAGGGTTCTTTTTATGGTGTTTTTCAAGTAATTCTTTGCACATATCCAGACTGAACCCTTCAGGAACAATACGGTGGACAACTTTTCCGGGTGTATTGTTGAAAAGGAGGCAGCCAACCCCTGCAGCGGAGATAATCTCTTTATCAATGGAGAGGGAACGGGCACTGCCGTTCAACTCTCCTATAAGCCCTGTGGGTTTGGATGCAGTTCTCTCTCTGATTGTGGAAAAGAAAGCTTCCTGATCTTCGGTACTTTCTGAATCAGATATGGTGTTTTTTGAGAATGACAGATAGGCGCTATAGGCTTCTTTTTTCCATTTTTCCGATTCTTCAAGGGTTTGTGTGTATAGATCAGTGTCTGTATTTTCAATAAGTTGGTGGACTTTTCGGATGATTCCGGGATCAGCTGTAAATTCCAGAAAAGAATCGATAAGTGCTGCCGAGTCTTTTCCCCCGATAACGCCCCCCTCTTTTCCGAATTTGAATCCATTGTGCCCTATTGGATTATGGCTGGCGGAAATATAGGCAAAGCCGTCGGTATCGGGGGTTGTCGATGAGTATGCCATTATCTCGGGAGCTGCGGTTATAAAAAGGTTTTTGATCTCAAGTCCCTCCGATAGAAATACTCTGCTCATTACATCACAAATTACTGGCCCGGTTGGTCTGGAATCCATACCGAGCAGTACCCTGGGTGTTTTGTTTCCTTTTTTAAGGTACCCGGCAAAGGTAAGTGCAGCAATGCCTGCCAGTACCTTGTCGGCAGGGGAGATTTCTGCAGTCATGCTTTCTTCACTGTTGTCTATGGCAAAGACCTTTCTCCATCCCGATGCGGAAAGTATAAGGGATCTGCTGCTGTTGAGGACCTCTTTATACGCGGGAAGCCCTCCTTTAAAGGGTGCCTCCGTTGGATCCGCCATAAATATACCGGTTTTTTTGTTATATATTTTCACTACTTTATCCTACTTATCCTTTATCATCCAGCAACTTTACGGAACTCTATACTCCAGTGCTTACCTGTTCCTATATTATAAGCCCTTGAAAAATTACCCTGGTTTATGGCGACCGCCATGTTGTAAACGGAGTTTACATAGATTATCTGCTCACTGACGTACACATCTGCAAAAGAACGGCCATAGGTGATTCTGTTATTATATGCCAGAGTTGAGCCGTTGCGTATGATAACTTCTACGCTTTCTCCGTGCTCAAAACCTGCTTTGATAAAACTGCTCCGGGGTATATTTGTCCAGAGGCTGCCGAAACGGACATCGAGAATATCTATACTTCCCTTTACAAATCCCTTTCCGGTTTCAACTGTTCCAAGATCCAATTCCACAACATTTGAAGGATCAAGACTTTTGCCTACTTGATCGAATGTAATATCTCCGGATGCAAGTTTTGCACCGGTAAATGCATAAACATCCCTGCCGTGAAAAGTATAGGAATGCTCGGTATTCTCTCGTCTGTGTTTCGTCTCATCAATTTCCCGGATAGCTTTTAGTCCGATTTTTCGATTTACATGGGTTAAAGTTCCGTTATCGGGTGTTACAATAAATTGTCCGCCGGTTGTCTCAGCTACCACACTCCTTCGTTCAGAACCCACTCCCGGATCGACAACAGAAACAAAAACAGTGCCGGCCGGCCAATATTCGATTGTCTGCAGGAGACGGTATGAGGCATTCCAAATGTTGTATGGAGGTATATCGTGTGTAAGATCGTGTATCTTCAGGGTGTTGTCTACAGTAGTTGCCACGCCGTGCATAGCTGCAACTGCTCCATCTACAAGGCCGAAATCGCTTTGAAAAACCAATAATTTATTCATTTTGTTACCTCCACTTTCCAATCATTTCCATAACCTACTTTGTATGTATCACTAAAACTGCCCATTGAAACAGCAAGTCCAATGTTCATATGCTCGTTGGTATAGATAATAGGTTCCCCTTTTTCTACAAACCCGAAAGATTTGTGAAAAAGAACTTTTTCTGAAAAGACCAATTCATTCTTGTTGTATATCTTTACATTCAGAAAATCTTCATATTTGAATCCAGCTTCCGTGAACATGGAAAGAGGAATGTTTGTCCAGACATTTCCAAAATTCGGATCCTGTATTTCAAAGATTCCTGTAACTTTCTTTCCGGACATCCCAGGTTTTCTGATGTGGTGGGTGACTATAGTTTCAACAGGATATTCCGGTCCCACTTCTTCAAAGGTGATTTTCCCTGAAGCCAGTTTCGCACCACAGTAGCTGAAAAGATCTCTTCCATGAAAGATACTTGTCTGCTCCGTCCCCATTCCTTTAAGTCTGTTGACCGCTTCGTCAATCTCTCTAATTGCAACTATCCCTTCGGTACTGAGAATATGGGTCAGGGAGCCGTTATCCGGGGTTACGATGTAATATCCGCTTTCGGTTAAAGCTACCGAAGCTTTTCGGTGAGTTCCTACTCCGGGATCTACAACAGATACAAACACTGTTCCTTCGGGCCAGAATTTTATGTACTGGTTCAATCTGAATGATGCGCTCCATGTATCAAACTGCGGAATTTCGTGGGTTGCAGTAATAATTTCAAGATCTCTGTCTACACTCTTTACCACTCCGTACATGGAAGCGACGGCACCCTCCTTGAAGGTAAAATCGGTTTGAAATACAAGGATTGCTTTTTTTACTGTTTCCGTCATATTACAGAGTATTACATATAGATTTGGTTGATGTCAAACGTGGAAGAGTATTGATTATTCAAGGTTGTTCCCGAAATTATTTCTGTTTATTCTACTTTATATCTTGACGCCATGTATCAAATTGAAATAGCATTGCCGTAAAGGAGTGTTTTATGTTTAAAAAAATTTTACTGATTTTGTTTGCCTGCCTATTGGTCATGCCTTTGTTTGCAGGCGGAAAAAGCGAGCAATCCGCAGCAGATAAACCTGTGGTAGAAAAGAAAGCTGATTTGGAGGGAACCATCAATGATCCGAGACTTTATACACCTGGAAAGCTGACGGTTGCAACAGGAGAGCCAGCTTATCCGCCATGGATAATGGATGATAATCCTGAAGGCGGTGTTGGTTTTGAAAACGGTCTGGTCTATGCTTTAGCTGAAAAACTTGGGTTTGCAAAAGAAGATGTAGTCTGGGTTCGTCAGACTTTTGATGAGGGTATTGCCCCGGGACCAAAACCTTATGATTTTAACATCCAGCAGTTTTCTGTAACTGAAGAGCGGCGCAAGTTTGTAGATTTCTCAATAGTTTACTACAAACCGCAGAAAGCTGTTATTACCATACCCGGAAGTGATATTATAGATGCAGAAAGCTTTGCAGACCTTAAAAAAGGAAACTGGGGAGCTACAATAGGTACAGCAGATCTTTCCTATATTGAAAATATTATCGGAGTTAAAGATGTTGCTGTTTTCAATGATGTTGCCGGTACTTTCCAGGCATTACTTGCCAAACAGATTGATGCAACATGTATAGAACTTCCAACAGCACTTTTTATAACTTTTGTACAGGTACCTGATGCAATCATTTCCGCAGTACTTCCTAATGATCCCAATGATCTTGGTCATGGGCTTGTTTTTGAGAAAGGCAATCCCCTAGTCGGATGGATTAACGAAGGTCTTAAAGCCATTATTGCTGATGGAGTAGTAGATAAACTTACGAAGGAATATTTAATTGGCGATCAGCCGATTAGGGTAATTGATAAATGAGTTTAAAACGTCCTGCTCCGCCCAGGCGGGCGGGGCGTACTTTAAGTGCAAAGGATAAATATGGTCCTACAATTATAAGTATAAGTACTGTAGTAGCTGTTACCTTGATTATCCGCGCTGTAGTTATCCGCTCAAGTCAATGGCCAAGGATTAAAGATCAGTTTTTTAATCTTGATGTTATTATAGAGGTATTTCCAAAAGTACTTCATGGATTCGGTATTAATATGGCCGTGTGGATAGTTGCTCTTGTTGTTATCGCTATATGGGCGCTTATTCTGGCATTTTTCCGGTCTCTTAATGGTCCCTGGTTCACTCCGTTAAAGGTTTTTTCGATTGTTTATATTGATTTAATACGCGGGCTGCCGTCATTACTGCTTGTTCTCTTATTTGGTTTCGGGATGCCGGCGTTACGAATACCGGGATTACCAAAAAGCAGCTTATTCTGGGGAGCACTGGCTATGATTTCCAGTTATTCTGCTTATGCTGCGGAGGTTTATCGATCAGGAATTGACTCGGTACACACTGGTCAATATTTGGCCGCTAAGGCACTTGGGCTTTCTCAGGTGCAAACCCTTTTCCATTGCATTCTTCCACAAGCTATTAGAAATGTTTTTCCATCCCTGCTTAATCTTGCCGTTGCACTACAAAAAGATGTTGCACTGTTGAGTGTTCTCGGTGTCCGTGATGCGGTCCGTGAAGCACAGATCTATACAGCAAGAACTTTTAACTATTCATCGTTAATCGCTTCGGCTGCACTTTTTCTTGTTGCAACCATACCTTTAGCCAGATTAACAGATTATTTTACCAAAAAAGACCGCCAGCGCCGGTTACAGGGAGCTTAACTGATGTACAAAATAGAAGTTGAACATCTGACCAAGTATTATGGTAAAAATCTGGTTCTCGATGATGTTTCTCTCAGCGTTGCGGATCACGAGGTCGTTTGTCTGATCGGATCCTCAGGTTCCGGAAAATCAACGCTTTTACGCTGTGTAAATGATCTTGTCCCCTTTAATGAAGGGGTTGTGAAACTGGACGGTGTATCGATTCATGATCCTGAATTTGATGTTAAAGATTTATACAAGAGGATAGGTATTGTTTTTCAGGCATATAATCTTTTCCCCCACATGACTGTTATAGACAATATAACTCTGGCACCCAAGAAGGTCCATGGACGGAAAAAAGCTGAGAGTGAAGCACACGGCAAAGAACTTCTTTCACTTTTTGGTCTTGGTGATTTTGCAGATTCCTATCCTGAGCAGCTTTCAGGCGGACAGCAGCAGCGGGTTGCAATAGTCAGGGCAATGGCTAATAAGCCGGATATACTACTGCTGGACGAAGTAACAGCTGCTCTTGACCCTGAATTGATAGGTGATGTTCTGTCAGTAATAAAAAATCTGCGGGAACAGGGGATGACAATGCTGATCGTGACTCACGAAATGGGTTTCGCAAGGGATGTTGCTGACAGGGTCTGTTTTTTGGACGGGGGAAAGATTCTGGAAGAAGCTCCGCCGAACGAGCTTTTTTCACACCCTGAAAACCCCCGGACACGACAGTTTCTTCAGAGGATCATTGAGTCTGGCCGATTATAATGGAGCTATTGGTTTTACAGAGTGATTTTGGGTTGAATGACGGTGCAGTGAGTGTCATGCATGGGGTGTGCAAAACGGTTCATAAGAGTTTGGATATCCACGATTTAACCCATGGTATTACCCCTTTTCAGGTATTGGAAGGGTCGTACAGATTATTTCAAACAGTTAAATACTGGCCCAAAGGGACTGTCTTTGTTTCTGTTGTTGATCCGGGAGTGGGAACTCCCCGTAAATCAGTTGTAGCTGAAACAAAAACAGGACATTATATTGTTACTCCGGATAATGGAACTCTCACACACATAAAAAATGAATATGGTATTGTTGCCGTACGAGAAATTAATGAATCAGTTAACAGGGTAGAAGGATCGGGAAAATCCTATACATTTCACGGAAGAGACGTTTATGCCTACACAGGAGCCAGGTTGGCTTCAGGAGCAATTGATTTTCAAAGTGTTGGACATTTACTGAAACTAGAAGATATTGTTGAAATTAAAATTGAAGCTGCAAGAGTTTCCCCAGGATTGATTGACGGTACGGTGGAGGTTCTTGATATTCGGTTTGGACATCTGTGGACTAATATTAATGTAGAAATGTTCGATGAAGCCGGATTCAGCTTGACCGACGAACTCGAAACAACAGTTACTCACAAAGGGAAAATATATTACAAGGGTGTTATTCCCTATGTTAGATCTTTCGGCTCGGTTGAAATAGGAGAACCTTTAATCTATATGAATTCGTTACTAAAAGCAGCAGTTGGTTTAAACGGGAAGAACTTTGCCAAAACCTACAATGTAGGTACAGGTCCTGAGTGGAAGATTATATTTAAAGGTTAAGGGGACGGAGCATGAAAAGAATCAAAGAAAAACTCATGGTTCAAGGTAGCGCTTAAATTCTTTCGCACTTTTAGTTTTGATTTTCAAGTTGCTACTATGCAAGCTCGTCTTTGTTTATAAAATCATATTCCTTAAGCAGGCTGGTGTATGATTCTGCTGTAGAGCAGGAAGGTCTTGATAATCTTGCAAGCTTTCCAGGGGGAATAGGGTTTATCTCAAGATTTTGTCTTACCTCCTGGGCTCATTACAGTTTCACAATATATCAATACCAAAAGAATAAATGAGGCGTATCTGCGAGTCCATACGTCTGTCTCCATAGCTGACATTTCTCTGCAGGCGGGATATCCGGATAGTGGATATTTCAGCAGGGTTTTTCATAAAATAAAGGGAATGACACCAACTGAATGGAGAAACAAGTAAAAGAATTTCTAACAATAGACCCCGTAAAGGCCATCCTCTGCCCGGAGGCAGAGGATTATTACAGACCCTTAGTAACTTTTTCCAGATTTCCCTTATTGTAATCTCTAATTCAATCAGCGAACTTTTTCCTTATCAAATAAAAAAGCAGAGTGGTAATATATCCGGCGGCAACAACATCACTAAAAAAATGGGCACCGATAACAATTCTGCTTACTGCAACAAGAGTTCCCCACAGAAGTGCAAAGGCTATAAACCATTTTTTCACGGTTGGTTTATTTTTTGGGATAAACAGACTGTAAGCCAGAATTGTAAAAGCATTTGCCACGTGTCCAGACGGGAAAGATTTCAGTTCCTCATTGGTTGACGGACCGTTTATCTGATACCAGTATTTAAATTGTTCAATTGATTGGATGGAGCGCATCCTCGGCCTTGCCCAGAGGATCTTTACTATATTTACCAGAACCAATTCTGCAAAAACAAGAATTAACAGGACAAGTCCAGCCTTTCTGTACTCCCTTACCTTTTCAGGTTTTTG
>QNBL01000110.1 GCA_003641695.1 Spirochaetota bacterium | reverse complement strand
AAAGGAGAATCAATGGAGTTCCTGTGGGTAATCCGGTTCCCGATCCTGACGGCACATTGTACACAGCTACTGACAGAGGTAAACTTTATTCCATCAGTCATACTGGTGTAATACGGTGGATGATTGAGCTTCCTGCATTCCCGGTAATAGCCCCTGTTGTAAATAACCATGGAATATTTATATTCGGGAACAACAGCAGGGTATACCTGTACTCCAGGCAGGGGGTCCTCAAATGGGAATTTCTTCTTTCCGGCAATGCACTCAGTTGTGCCCTGGATTCCGATGCTCTCTATGTCGGAACTGCCTCCGGTACTGTTGCCGGGATTGATATGATGGGAAGTAAACTATGGAGTACTGTCCTTGGCAGTCCCGTTTACTCACTCATAATGAACAGTGCGGAAAGTCTTGTCTCGGTTGCCGGTGCAACTCTGTTTTCAATAGGGCTTGACGGAAAAGTACAGTGGAAATCGGACGGGAAAATCCCTCTCTATTCTGTAGCTGCGGATGAAAATCTTCTTTGTGTTTCTACTGTATCAGGGGGAATCAGATTCCATGATTTTAAAGGAAATGTAACTGGTGAAACAGTAAGCGGGAAACCGTCAATACCGGTTGTTTCTTTGGATAATGGACTCTTTGTATCCGGAAGCAGGGACTGGAATGTTTACTTTGAAAGGGGTGAAAACAGCATTGTGTTTCCGGAAACCTGGAATGGATGGAAAGGTGAAAACGGAGACAGCAGAGGGCGTAGAATTGTTCCAGATCTTAAAAAACGTAGTTCCTGGGACACTATTGTTGATACTTCAAACAGTTACGGTTATCTCAAGCTAATGTCTGATTCAAACGATAGTATTATCCTGAGGCAGGTTTTGCAGGAAATTGAAGAGAGACTTTCTGATGAGAAATTCGACCGGGGAAAATCGTTCTTTCTCCCCCTCCTTGAGTATATTGCATCGGACTGTATAACCAGACCTGACTACCGTAACGGTGAGTTGATAAACGATTTTCCGGTGATCCGCGCAGATGCTGACCGTATTCTGGGGATCTACGGAGATTTCAGGTCGCGAGAGGTCCTTATCAGTATTTTATTTAGTGAATGGGATGATTACGGGATTAAAGTTATTGTTGATTCTCTTGGTAAGCTGGGGGATACTCTTCACGGAGATTCACAAGCTGCGTTATACCGGTATTATCAGCTGCATGGATCCCGTTACGGCGGGGAAGATGTAAGGCTGGATATGGTTAATGCTTTAGAGTCTCTGGAAAGATATAATGGAACACTGAGTGAAGATGGCATACATCTGGTCATCGAGATTTTACGGGACAGCAGCCGTACATCAACCAAAGAGAAAGTACTCGATTTACTCAAAACAATAAAAAAGTAGCTGGAAAAAATTGTAATTGGTATTATAATTATGGAATGAGAAAGTTACCCGTTCTTTTTATGATCTCCCTTGTTTTGGTTCCCCTTTCTGCGCAGCAGGTAGTGAAGGAAGAGCTTTTTTCGGTTAACAGGGATTCTGTGGAGTTTCTGAACTACGAGGGACCCCATGTAAAATTCGAGACGGATGCACAGATAAGGGGGATAGGCCGGGCTGTAGCAGCGGAATTGTCCGGGAGTGGCAGGAGTGCCGCCTACTTTGACAAGTACAGGGTTATTCATGTTATAGATGCTGAGGGCGGTGTTAAACTGAATGCGGATATTTTCATTATCGAGAAGAATGCATCTGTAGATCATATCGACAATGTACGGAGAATACTTTCAGGTTATCTCGAAGGGTACTACGGTTACTCACGGGATGATGCCGGAGTGATTGCCGAGTTTGTAACCTATTACAATGCCTTTTACCGGAAGAATATGGAATATTTTTCAAAGGTCTATGCTGATCAGGTAATAAATAAACTGACACCTGAAAAATCAGGAATAGCAACCCGATACAGTGAATGGCCCGGTAATACGGAGATGCTGATCCCTGTATCAGCCTCTGGAGGTGGTAAGGTCAATATTGATACCATTAGTAATAAAGAAGTTATAGAAGATCTCAGGACGCAGGAAGACAAAGGGGTAGATTCCCGGAAGGATATGGTTGAACTGAAGGAGAAGGAGATCGAAGGTGAACAAAAAGCGATTGAAAAAGCAAAAAAGGATATTCAGCAAGAGAAAAAAGCTATAGAGGAAGAGAAGAAAGATACCGGTACAACCGAAGAGATTGTTAAAAAGGAAGAAGCTGTTAAAACCAGGGAAGAAGCCGTTAAAACCAGAGAAGAGAAAAACCGGAAGCGGCAGGAAGCTGTTCAGGAAGAGCGGGATAGAATAGCTAAGGATGAAAAACAACTGATCGAGGAGAGAGATCAGAGCAGCACCACCCCTGTAGCTGCAGCACCTGAGCTGGTTCCTTTTTTATTGGTTGAAGAAGGAGAACCTCCTTTTATGGGTACGTTTGTCCTGATTGACAAAAAAACAGGGAGGATCAACAAGAAATCTTCCATGAATACTGTCAGGGGCAGGGAGTATCATGTTTTAGGCAATAGTCTGTTATGTATCTCCGGTATTGATCGGCCTCCGAAGGCCGTAAGGTTGATGACCATGAATAAAAAAAACCTGAAAATCGAAAAAGAGGGTGTAAACGATATATATGAGTATTCAGCACTCCTTGTTTCTGATGGAGCAATATATGCAGTAACAAGGGATTCGGGAAAGTGGTATGCCGGACGGTTTGATAACAATCTCAACTTGAAGGCAAAGTCAGCGGTCGAGGTGATACCGTATACTCCATTGATCCAGGAGAATGGTAATCTGTACGTTGAACTCAAAGGAGGGGAGATAAAACCTCTTGATAAAATGAGTTTAGCTCTTTTTACGGAATAAACCCGTTATTTTTAAAAAGAGTTCCTTGAAAAAGTTTAAGAGTTTTCTAAAGAAACCCGGATTTTTAAGGTGCTCTAATTGGTGAAAAGCCTCGACAATCTCATCGGAGGTGAAATCTTTCCGGTGCAGGTTCTCGTCTATTTCCATTTCCAGGAGTTCTATTTTACTCAGGTTTGGGTGGACAATAGCCTCGATGGTTTTCCATCCCAGCAGTTTGGCTGCTTCAATTCTTCTGTGACCGGATATTAAAATCTTGTTTTCCGTAATGGATACCGGATTCATAAGGCCGTGCTCGCTGAGACTTTTTGCAAGATCTTTCAGTTCTCCAAGATCATGCCGAGCCCTTTTTTTAATTTTAATATCTTCAATTCTTACCTGCATCCAAGATATCCTGTTACTCTAGAAGAGGATTTGTATTGCTGTCTCCCCCGTCCCGGGGAGATGTTGAGAGGTCAGGAATGGAAAGTGAACCGTTCCCGGTATCGAAGGTATCAATTCCAAAGTTTTCAATAGTCAGGGTATCCTGAAGGCGGTTAATCAGATCATCGTCTCTTTCTTTTTCAAAGGTGTGGATATCACAGAACTCCTTGGGTTCGGTACCTGCAAGGAATATTTCATCCACAAGTCCGTCAGTACAGTATTTGGTGGGAAGCTTTCCTGATACTGCACACACCTTTTGTTCCACGAGGCCTGTCTCTGGTTTGTCAAACTGAATCCTTGGCAGTCCCCGGTGGATCTCCTTCATGTACTGAGCCCAGTAAGGACCCGCAGCGGTAGCACCGGTAAGTTCCCTGCCCAGGGAGTTTCCCGGGGTATCGAATCCGAACCAGACTGCTGTTGTATAATACGGAGAAAATCCTACAGTCCAGGCATCACCCCAGTTCTGGGTTGTCCCTGTTTTCCCTGCCATCGGCATACCATCGAAACCGCCGATGTTTATCCGTCTCCATTTCAAAGTACCATATTCTACAGTACTTTGTAGCATGGTTACCATTATATATGCAGTTTGCGGACTCATTATCTGGTCGTCTTTTCTATTACGCTGTGCTTCCCTCAGTCTTTCCTTCTCCGGTTCCAGGATAGTGCTGCCGTTTCTGTCAAGAACTGAGGTTATTGCGAATGGTTCAACTGCTTTCCCCCGGTTGGGAAAAGTAGCAAATGCCCGTGCCATATCTATAGGAGCAACTGATGTAACACCGAGACCAAGGGGGAAACTTCTTGGAAATAGAGTTCTGTTCTCCCGCTGATCATATTTTCCGAGCATTTTTGAAGCTCTGTCGATTGCAGCCTCAAACCCGATCCCCTGCAGTACCTGCAGGGAGGGAACATTCATGGAATGTGCAAGCGCGTGCCGGAGAAGAACCGATCCTTCCCAACTCCCCAAATAGTTGGTCGGCGTATATTTGTTACCATCATCATCGTAAAAGATAATCGGTCCATCATACATCCTGGTGGCGGGTGTGAATTTTCTGGAAGAAATCGCCGCTGAGTAGTACAGAGGTTTGAAACTCGACCCGGGCTGAACATGAGCATCAACAGCCCTGTTATATTTCTTGGTTTCAAAATCACTTCCACCTACCATGGCCAGGATTTGTCCCGTATGGTCATCTATTGTGATAAGGGCTCCCTCGACGGTGGTTTTCTTTGCAGACTGCTGATCCTTTGAATAAGCAACCTCTGATATATCGTTAAGTTCAGTTATCCCCAGCATCATGGATACAACATTCAATGCAGGAGTCAGCTTTTTATAAAAAACAGCTCTGGCAGCTTTTTTCTGTCGTGCTCCGGCAACCTGAATATCTTCAAGATTAAAGGCGAGCCCCAGCATATCAATTATGGGGACGTAGCTGTTATCGACAATGCTGAGTCTGCTATCAGCCTTGTTTTTATATCGCTCATTTATGCTGTGAAAAGCATTGTTCATTACCGAATCAGCAATGTGCTGGTACCCAAGATCGAGAGTTGTATGAACAATGTATCCATCCTTGTTTATGTTTACTGCACCGTACAGCATGTCATTAAGCTGAATGCGGACGTACTCACTGAAATAGGGGGCTTTACTGTTGTTGTCAAAGTAGGCACTGGCTATGTTTGAGCGGGTATAATTGTAATTATCCCAGTACTGCTGCATTGACAGATCAGCTTCTTCCCGGGTTGCATAACCGAGACTGACCATTTGATCCAGAACGTCTTTCTGCCTTGATTTGGCCCGGTCAGGGTGATTGATAGGGGAGTACAAGGCCGGACTCGCCAGCTGTATAACGAGTATTGCGGCTTCAGCTAATGTAATTTCCTTGGCAGAGTGACCAAAGTAGAACTGTGATGCTGCTTCAACGCCGTATGCATTATGGCCGAAATACATTTCATTCATATACAGCTGCAGAATTTCTTCCTTGGACATCGTCCGTTCAAACTGAAATGAGTACCAGAGTTCCTTGAGTTTCCTCTTTACGGATATGTCTGTTCTGTCTGCGAAGTGTTTTCCGGCTACCTGCTGTGTCAGACTGCTGCCCCCTGAATGATACCCCCGCCGTGAACCCAGCTTGTCAAGGAGTATGTTCCATGCGGCTCTGAAAGTTCCACGGAAGCTGAAGCCGTGATGTTTAAAAAATGTTTCATCTTCTCGGCTTATGAGGGCATAGACAAGTATCTTGGGAATATCACGGATGGGAACGATATCTCTCTTTTCATCAGAAAAGATTTCTGTTATCAGTTCACCGTTTCTGTCAAGGATTTGGGTTGGCAGTGCAGGCTTATAGGTGCTGAGGTCTTCACGAATATCAGTACTTACCGACGTGGACAGGAAAAATCCCAAACCGGTTCCAATCATAAGGGCTGCTAAAAAAGTTAAAAATAAAATCAGGCCTACAAGTACCTTTTTCCCGCCAGTATAAATCATATCAACACATTATGATTCAATAACGGTTTTTGTCAATACTTTGAAAAAACAAAGGCCGATTCAAAAAGAATCGGCCTAAATATTTGTCGGTGTAGAGCATAGTAAACTGGGAGGGGAACTACACCGCTACCCCCGACAATTTTAATATCGGCTAACTTACAAAAAAGTTAATTCTCTTTGATAAAAATATCAAGAAAAAGTGATATTTTATATAATTTATCCTTGTTTACGGTAAATTTCTTGCTGACTTTGTAGTCTCCAATGAAGACAC
Source organism: Spirochaetota bacterium (assembly GCA_003641695.1). GTDB lineage: Bacteria > Spirochaetota > Spirochaetia > B11-G9 > B11-G9 > B11-G9. The sequence continues at coordinate 2,283 of QNBL01000110.1, read as the reverse complement.
TTATCAGATGTTCTCCGGGAGTAATGGATGAGACAGTTCCTGAGAGTGTTTCGAGCTTGTTCCCGTCGAGGTAGGCTTTGGCTCCCTCCGGAAAATCAAACTGAACAGTCGGATTAAATGGGGTTAGAACAATACCAAGATTTGTCGTTTCCCCTGCTTTTACCGCAAATCTGGTGGTTACTTCCTTAAAAAAATCTGAACGGATCATCAGCTGATGAAACCCTGCTGAAAGAAGCGGTATGTTTTCCGGGTCTTCAACCGGTTTGTTGTCGATAAACACACTGTACTCTTTCTGTTTATCCTTCCCTGTATCAACGTTAAGTGAAAGTGCTCCGTTTCCGCTCAAGATTTTACTTACTCTGAGATGGAAAACCTTGGATAGGAGGGAAGATGGAATACCTTTCATAACAGGCTCTATCTTGATCAGAATCGGGAAAGCATCCCGGGGAATGGTATCTTTTAATACATAGGTGCCGAAGGATGAGCTTATATCGAGTTTTCCCTTTACAGGGATATCTATGAACATCTTTTTAACAGCTGGCAGCACACCGAAGAAGGATTTTCGTCCTGTATATACGGTTTTGTCAGGAGTAACATCAGTATTAATCCCAGAATAGATCGTTACCGCAAAGCTGTCTCTGTACTGGAGAAGCTCTTCCGGAAGGGTAAAAATGAGTTCGATACCTTCGGTAAATATGCTGTCTTCAAGATTGACTGCAGCTAGATCGTTAAGGCCGAAGGTTATCTCTTTATCAAGAATATGGGTCGAATTCCCTCTTATGGAGACTGCAGAAAGGGTGCTGAAAGAGATGAGAAATAATGCCATTGAAACAAAGTGCTTTTTCATCCCTATTTTCCCTGTATCATAAGCAGCGGGTCCCTGTTTTTCCCTCTTTCCCTGATTTCGAAGTGAAGATGCGGCCCTGTAGCCATTCCGGTCATTCCCACTTCACCTATTATAATACCTGATCTTACTTTCTGATGCAATGAAACTAAAATATTTTTTAGGTGGCAATACTTGGTTTCATAACCTGATTCATGATCAATAAGGATAAAATTACCGCATATATCATTTTTCCCGATTTCAGCTACGATTCCTCCCCTTGAAGCCATTATTCCGGTTCCTTCCGGAGCTGCTATATCAATACCGCGATGGAATTCCTCCTTTCCGGTAAAGGGCTGCAATCGGGGTCCGAATCTTGACGTTATTACCCCTTTGGGAAGGGGAAAACGGAACATGAGTCCGAAAAAAAATGATCTTTCTACCGTATGAAAGGTTTCTCCCGGCAGGAAAAAGAATTTTACTGTTTCATCGGTCCTTACAGTAACCTTTTCGGAATTTTTACCCATTCTGCGCCAGGATGCGATTATATATTCAAGATCGGTATCAGGATTTTCATTCACAAATAGTCCCGGCATGTTAGGCAGGAGAATCTCTTTTCCTTCCACTGCGTCATTCGGCGAAGTAAACCTGTTCAGGGTAACTATAGTCTCAATAGAAATATTAAGCCTTGCAGCAACAGAAAACAGTGTATCGTCTTTCTTGAGGATATATCTGAAAATAATAAGAGGAGGAACAGGGCTTCCGTTCTCACTGGAAACGTAGTACTGTCTTATGTCACCCGAAAGCTGCTGAAAGAGAAGATCCGACCGGGTAAGAGAGCGTATCAATGGATAACTGTCTGCGGGAAAAACGGGGATAACCATGAGAGTAAGTATTAACACAGAAAGAACGGTTTTTTTAAAAGGAGTCATCAGTTGTTTTTTTTAGAAAAAAAGATCAATCCTGCTGCAAAAAGGAAGATGAGTAAGCCTGTTAGTGCAGCTATCCTGTACCCTCTGAAAAAAAGTATTGAAAATAGATAGAGACAGAAAACCACGGCAACCGCAGCGCTGGTCCTAACCAGCGGTCTTATTAAAAACAGTACCGGTGACTTTCCTTTTGCTTTTTCTGAAGCGGCTTTTCTGAGTATGAATTTTACCGTAAAAAACAGTATGGCAGCAATAATCGCCGTTCCCGTGACAGCCGTATAGAGGGTGCTGTAATGGATTGCCGAGTACCATAGGGGATAAATAAGAATAATGTTTATTCCCGCTGCAGCTGCAAGAATAAGAACAGCCTTCACTATGCCGGTGGTAAGCTTAAGATATCCGCGGGTAACGATTGAGAGTCTATTTGTTAGTTTCTGAATCAAGTTTTTCCTCCAGTTTTTCCCTGGTCGTTCTCCATAGGCGGGTGTCTTCGCTGTAGGATAATTCCTTAGACAGTTCCTCCAGATTTTT
>QNBL01000109.1 GCA_003641695.1 Spirochaetota bacterium | reverse complement strand
ATCTCCTTTGTGCATGCTTCTTTCATTGTAAAAACAATCTCCCGTTCCTTACCTGGAACCATAAAAAAACCCCTGTCACTAAAAGATCCCTCTATCCCGGATTCGGGGAAGATGAAGAATGCTGGTTTATCCACGGACAATTTCACAACCGCCTTATTACCGGAAATTTCTATATTTTCATTGTATATTCCTTTTTTTAAGGAACACATGTTTGGTGTTGTAAAGAAAAAATAGTTTTCTCTTGAAACACCACCTCCGGTTAAAGAAAAGTAAAGAAATGAATTTTCTTTTTCAAAGCGGTTTTTTGGGACTGGAAGCGAAAAGAGCAGTTTGGAGCTATCCTTGGAGATAGAAATATCCATGGAATACCTTTTAATTATTTCCCCGTCAAAACTCATCTGGAGGATATCAAGATTGGCAGAAATATGGTTATCTGTATCGTTGATTCCGTATATTCCCAGAATTTCTTTATCGGTAGCATCAGGAAAACCGGTGATATGGACGGGGTTGTAGAAATCCTTTGCTGCATAGTGCAGGAGCTTCCATTCCCCCGTATAGTCGATGGAAGACCAGGATGCTCCCGGCCAGTTGTCGTTAAGTTGCCAGTAGAGAATCCCTGAACATACTGGCTTTTTACTGCGCCAGTATTCCACAGCCGTTCTAACGGCATAAACCTGCTGCACCTGGCTTAAGTATAAAAGATCTTCAAAGGTTTCAGGAAATCTAAAATAACGGGCAAGACTGGATAGAATAATCTCATTACCTTTCAAATTTTTCTGATGATGAAGCATTGTCGGGGAACTGATATTCATTTGGTCTTTTTCTGAGAAAGTCTTAATTGTTTTTATTCCGGGAAATGATTGGTAACCGAATTCAGAGCAGAATCGTGGGATAACTTTTCTGTAATCCTCAAAAGGTGCCCCCTCGTGCCAAACATTCCAGTAATGCATGTCCCCTTTTGAATCATTGTGCCAGTTATCAGAATAGTCTCCTTCTCCGGAGGATGGTGAGCTCGGCCACCATTTTCTTGTTGGATCCAGGGTTTTTACTGCTGTTCCTATAATCCCCTCATTCAACCTGTCATAGTCAATAATATATCTGTCTCTGTTCAACCTGGATTCCTTGAACCAGGTTAACGCTCCAATATCTTCATTGTTTCCACACCAGAGAGCAATTGCAGGATGATTCATCAGACGCTTTAATTGATATATGACTTCTTGCTTAACGTTACTGAGGAAATCTGTATTGGAAGGATAGAGTGAGCATGAAAACATAAAATCCTGCCAGACTAAAATGCCTTTTTGATCACAGAGATCGTAAAATATATCCTTTTCATATTGGCCGCCTCCCCAGACCCTCACCATATTCATATTTGTCTCTGCCATGGATGAGAGCATGTATTCATACCTTTCGAGAGTCTGTCTGGCCGGCAAGGCATCCAGGGGTATCCAGTTTGCCCCTTTACAGAAAATATTTCTCCCGTTCACCCTGAATTGTAAAGATGTCCCGAAGGAATCATTCTCTGTAATTACCTCAAGTTTTCTAAACCCAATATTTGCTGCAGCATAACCTTCGGAAGTTTTTACCTCTAAACGATAGAGCTGCTGCTCGCCATATCCAGCTGGCCACCAGAGGACAGGGTCCTCAATAAAAATGGTTTTATGAAGAGTATTTTCACCGCGCTGAAGGGATACTGTGAAATTTTTGTTTATTTCAGCAAGAATAATAGACAGTTCTTCTTGTTTTTCTCCCACTGCCACTATGTCCAGTTTTATATCAACTTGCCAGGTACTCTCGCTTTTCTGTTCGATTTGAGTATACAGTTGCTTGATGTAGTGCGTTTTAAATGAAATTAAATTTACTGGACTGTATATTCCTCCTGTCATCAACGAAGGCCCCCAGTCCCATCCCCCGTGGCATTGCGGTTTACGGATTAGATTTCTATGCGGACTTTGAATAGGAGCAGACATAAAAGGAACTGGATAGGGCAAATCTTGTGCTATATGTTCAGCTGCTGTTTCGGGTGAACGGATAATAATGGTAAGCATATTTCTGCCGGGGTTCACCGTATCAGCAGGGAAAAAATAGGTGACAAAAGCATTATCTCCCCTGCCGACTAGCCTGTTGTTAATATATATTTCAGCTATAGTATCAAGATCTTTCAATTCGATATAACAGTTTTTACCAGTGAGAAAACTTGATGAAACAGTAAATTCGATTGAATACTGCCAATCTTCCCGCCCCACCCATTGAACCTCTGTCTCGTTCCTTGCTGCATAGGGGTCCGGGATAACTTTATTTTTTATAAGTATTGAGAAGATATCGCCAGGAAATTCTGCCGGGTATGTTTCTCCTGTTGAAACTCTGGTCAGCTTCCCTTTACCCTGTATATTCATACGCTCCATCTGTAAACCCCTGAAGTAAGTCGAAATTTGAACCAACAACCATTATCCATGAAATAATTCGATAAATCAACCCTCAAAAATGCTAAAGAACAGTACAATGCAAAAATTAATCAACATATAAGTTGACAAAATAAACCAACCAAACTATAATGCACAGGTAAGTTTATTGATAAACTAAAAAGGAGCTATGGCAACTGTTAAACGTACTAAAATTGTAAATACAGCAAGGATACTCAGGGAAATTTGGTTTGCGAAAAATATAAGCAGGATAGAGATTGCTAGAAAGTTAAAGCTTAACAAATCTACTGTTACTAATATAGTTGCTGAACTCCTGGAAAGTGATATTGTTTTTCTTGCAGAAGAAGGTGAACCAGGCCCCCGTGGAGGCCGTAAGCCTGTAGATCTTGTGCTTAATGCAAAAAGCGGTTTTGTTATTGGTATAGAAATGAGACCGGAAGCATATACCGTTGTTGCTGTTGATCTGGATGGTGAAGTTCTTTTCTCAAAATCAGAAAAAATAACCATAAGCAGTAAAAACTTTACTGAAAGTTTCTTTGAAATAATGGAGCGAGTAAAGATTGAACGGGAAAGAAACCCGATCCCCTTACTGGGTATTGGAGTAGGGGTCTCAGGTATTGTTGATCCTGACGATAAAGTAATCAGAAGATCTATTCCTTTACAATTTCTGGACGAATACGACTTTAAAAATAAGATAGATACTCGGTTAAATATTCCTGTTTTTCTGGAGAATGATGCTAATTGCTGTGCATGGGGAGAACTTGTTTTCCATAGGAAAATGAATTTATTAAATTTCATTTTTGTTTTACTCGAATTCCGTTCTGTAAAAGAGTCTAAGCATGTTCACGAAATAACTTCCGTAGGGATGGGGATAGTAATAGATGGAAAGGTACACTATGGAAAAAATTTCCTTTCAGGGGAGTTCAGAAGTATTTTTAGAAGTGAAAGTAATAAGGGACAGTTTTCTTTATCCGATGAAGAGGTCCTTTTAATCAAAAAGGATCCAAAGGTCTTACATAAGTTTTTTACCGAACTTGGGAAGAATCTTGCTCTTTTAGTTAATACCTTTAATCTTAGTCAGGTTTTTCTCGGCGGAGATATTGAGATTTACAGACGGGAGATATCGGAAATACTTGAAAATGAAATTAGAGCAAATTGGTCATATCCATCTCTGCTTGAAAGAGAAATAATGTTTTCTTCTATGGGAGATAAATCTGTTGCTTATGGTGCTGCTGGTATGGTCCTGAGCAGATTGTTCACCAATACAGAAATAGATAACGATCTGCAGAGGCAGTTAGGTAAGATTTAAAATGTTTTCTCGTATGAGAGAACTGAAAATATTCAAGGAGTTTAAAATGAAAAAAATGTTTAAGACGATGAGTGTCTTACTATTGGCGCTTGGCATAGTTTCTATTGCCTCAGCTGCAGGGAGTAAAGAGGCTGCAAAAGAAACAGCTGCTGCACCTGAAAAAGTTGTTGTTAATGCAATGGCGTATGGGGACAACTCGAATCAGGAGGGTGTAAACTGGGTTAGGATCGTAGAGTCTTTTGAAAAAGAGAATCCTAACATCGAAATAAAATATGAAATGCTTTATGATGAGGCTTATCACCAAAAAGTTGTTGCACGTCTTGCTTCTGGTGATGTTCCTGATGTTGCTTACATGGGTGCAGATGCAAGGTGGGGTGCTCCATGGAAAGAAGCAGGTCAGCAGTACGATATGAAAAGCCTTATAGACCCTGAAATGTACAATCTTGACCTTATTCCTCCTATGGGTCCCAATGGTGAAATTTACGAGGTTCCTCTTGGTACATCCAATATCACAACAGTTCTGTTTACCAATGAAGCATTGATCAAGTCTCTTGGTTTTGATATCCCCAAAACATATGAAGATCTTGTAGCAATGGTACCTGCAGCAAAAAAAGCAGGATTGGATGTTGTCTCAATTGATGGTGCCGATGGATGGGCATGGGGATCCTGCTATATGTCTGCTATTATTGCCCGGCTCTCCGGTGATGCACACTGGGTTTCAAAAGCCGTTGCTGGACAGAATAAATTTACCGATCAGGTTTTTGTAGATTCTCTTGCCATGATTTCCAGAATGGTTGAAGATGGTGTTATTTCAAAAAAATCTGTGCTTGTAGATTATGGGACAAACGCATCAAATTACAGCAATAAGAAAGCCTTATTCATGGTTCAGGGGCAGTGGGCTGCCGGTGGCATTGAAAATCCTGAAGTAGCTGAAAATACACTCCTTTTGGCATGGCCAAAACTTCCCGGAGAGAAAACTGAAATGTCCGGATCTGTAGCTGCCGCCATACAGGTCGGATACGGCATAACAAAACAAGGAGCATCTGATCCGGCTGTCAGGGATGCTGCTATGAAATTCATAAACTATTTCTACAGCGAACCTGAAACAATTCAGCGTTTGAGGGACGGAGCGATAATTGCACCAATCTTGAAGAACTACACGCTTCCGGAAGATCTGCCCATTATTTCAAAGAGAAAAGTTGAGCTGGCAAAAACAGCTAAAAATACCGATGTAATAGATGCATTTCTGAGCGGAGCAGCAAATGATGCACTCAATGCTGGTATGCAGAAGATTGCTTCCGGCCAGGCAACTCCTGAAGAAGTTGCGGCAGAAGTTGAGAAATTACTAAGAAAATAGAAGCGAGCAATCAGGGGGACAAATAGTCCCTCTGATTTATATTGTGTTCTTCCGGGCACACTTATTAGTAGGGGGTGAAATTGACTAAACGTACCAAAAAGCAGCTGCTTATATATCTGGGGTTTGTGGGACCGGGGCTGTTAGTCTATTTATTCATTGTTGCATACCCGGTATTTTATTCTTTGTGGTTGAGCTTTACCGATTACAACCCTAACAAGGGCGGGGCGTGGAATTTTGTAGGACTGCTTCAGTATAAAACCATGCTGACAGATCCTTATTTTTATCATTCCCTGAAAAATAATATAATTGTTGTTCTTGTTTCCGTTTTTGGCCAGATTCCGATAGGGTTTATCCTTGCATATATATTATACAGAAAACTGGTAAAAGCAGAGCGATTTTTCCAGTCCATGGTTTTTCTTCCGCAGTTTCTTTCAACAATAGTAATAGGTATTTTGTGGAAAAGACTATTTTCAGCAGATGGACCGGTTTCCCGGATTATCCAGCTTGTCAGCCATGATCCGTCGGCACAGTTCACAATGATGCTAAGCCCCAAAACAATAATGTATCCAATCGGATTTGCATTGATCTGGATGTATACCGGTTTTTACATGATTATTTTCCTAGCTAATTTACAAAAAATGAATACCAATATGATTGAAGCGGCAAAGATAGACGGGGCATCAGAAACTCAGATATTTGTAAAGGTTATTCTGCCTCTTTTATCCGGGGCAATTGCCGTCTCCACCATTCTTGCCATAGCAGGCTCTTTGAGAGGATTTGATCTGATTTTTGCTATGACAACCCAGGGGCTGCAGCGTAACAATGCAATGGTTCTTCCTATATTTATGTACCAAACTGCATTCCAGAATTATTCAAATTCAATGAGGTTTGCCTATGGATCTGCAATTTCAAATGCAATTGATGTTATCAGTGTTGCACTTATTTCACTGAGCAATTTAATAGGAAAGAAACTTAATGCAGGGGAGGAGTTCTAATTATGTATGATTTTAAAGCAGTACTCGGAAAGGTTGTTTCCTATGTAATTTTTATTTCCTGGGCTCTGATAACAGTTCTTCCCCTTGTTTGGATGTTCTATTCCTCTTTCAAGTCAAATGAAGAGTTAACACGGGATATTTATGCACTTCCTCATGATCTTGTTTTTAACTATAACGATGAATATGTGGTAATTTCCCCTTCACTGAATCTTTCGTATCCTTACGATCCAGAAACCGATAAAAGACCGAGACTGATTATTGAATCTGCAACAATATCCCCTACAAGAAGACTCATGGTGTATTACCTTCTTAAAGAAAACCTGCCGGAAACGATTGCCGGTTTAAAACCAGGTGATACATTAAAACTATATGAACTGCCGCCGAAGATACGACGCTCAATAAGCTGGAGGACATTCTGGTTTAACTATTCCTCATCTTTCTTGCGGGGCGGGTTGGGCTATAAATTTATAAACAGTCTTGTTTATGCATCTTTTTCAACATTTCTCATAATAGTATTCGGTACCATGATCGGCTTTGCCATAGCAAAGATGCCGTTCAAAAAAATTTCCGCCTTTGTGATGTCCATCATCGGACTTGGATATCTCATTAGTATCAACTCGGTAATTATTCCGTTGTTTTTAATGTTGTCGAAAGTGCATCTAACAGATACTCATCTGGGAATAATACTTGTTTATACCGCTTTTGGATTGCCATTATCTGTTCTGTTATCAACACAGTTTATACGGGACCTGCCGGGAAGTTTGATTGAATCTGCTTATGTAGACGGGGCCAGCACTTTACGTGCTTTTTACAGTATTATTTTACCGATGACTGTTCCGGTTATAATCACAATAAGTATTATCAGTGCTTTAGGCATATGGAACGAATTCCTTCTTGTTCTTGTTCTTGCCAGTTCTGAGTTGACTAAATCCCTCCCGGTTGGTGTGTACTCTTTTTCAAGTTTAACAAGTACTCAGCTCGGCTGGCAGCTGGCAGCTTTGGTACTGGCAACAGCCCCGGCCATGCTCGTTTATTTTTCTTTCCAGAAGAGGCTAACAGAGGGTGTTGTCGGCGGGGCAATAAAAGGTTAATCTGCTGGTTATGAATTATAAGCTTATCCCTTTTCCTAATAAGATTAAACCACTGGCGGGGGTTTTTAAAATCCCTGCTTCCCTCATCGAAGTTATTGAAAATTATACCCTTAGCAGTTCCCTTGAAAGCGATGTTGAAAGCGTAAGTAATTCATCCTTTTCCCGGGAGGAATACTCTGTTGAAATTAGGAGTAACGGAATAAAAATAGAATCAGGCGGGGTGGCTGGAACGTTTTATGCGATACAGACACTTAAACAAATATTCAGGCAGAGTTCAGAGGGACTGCTACAATGTTTGATAATTAAGGATAAACCGTGCTTTAAAACCAGAAGTGTAATGCTGGATATAAGTCGAAACAAAGTGCCTACAATGGTAACCTTGTTCAAATTCATTGATTTGTGGGCTGAGTTAAAGTTTAATCAGGTGCAGCTGTACACTGAACATACCTTTGCGTATAAAAAACATAAGAAAGTGTGGGAAAATTACTCACCTCTTACCGCCGGGGAAATCAGTATTCTTGACAGATACTGCAGGGAAAGAGCGATAGATCTGGTTCCGAACCAGAACTCCTTTGGCCATATGGAAAGATGGCTTAGATTTGATGAGTACAAAGATTTAGCTGAATCGCCTGAGGGGTACACTGATCCATCCGGGGTATTTTTTAAAAATTCTTCTACCTTAGATCCGTCCTCTTCTAAAGTTTTTGATTTCCTCAAAGAGCTCTATGATGAACTGCTTCCTTCTTTTTCAAGTAGTTATTTCAATATAGGGGGAGATGAAACATATGATCTTTGCCAGGGGAAAAGCAAGGTTAGATGCATGCAAGAGGGACAGGGGAGAGTATATCTTGATTTTATTAAAAAGCTGCATAGAGAGGTTTCTTCAAGGGGCCTGAGGATGCAGGTATATGGAGATATCATTGTAAAATACCCTCAACTAATTCCTGAATTACCAAAGGATATAATTGCACTTGACTGGGGGTACGAAGCAGATCATCCCTTTGAAAAAGAGACTGCATCCTTCAGGAATGCGGGAATTGAATACTATGTTTGTGCAGGGACATCTTCCTGGAATTCCATTGCCGGGAGATGGGACAATGCTCTTGACAATATACGGTCAGCAGCTTACTGGGGTGAAAAAAATAAAGCTTCTGGTTT
>QNBL01000108.1 GCA_003641695.1 Spirochaetota bacterium | reverse complement strand
TTTTCAATTATTATATTATTAAATAGCTTCATTTGTAACTACATTATCCTATTATAAATCAGATTACAAGAAATTTTCTCTGTAGCCACTTGTGTAGCCAGAATAACGGAAATATCAGTAGACTCATAGAGAACTCTATGGTATTATTTCCCTGCTATACAACAAAATAAGGGTACTAAATAGAACTGCATAGTATCCCAAGGCCGGCCTTCTAAGCCGTAGGTCAGAGGTTCGAATCCTCTTGGACGTACTAATTTAAAAATGTAACGTCTGAACTTTCCCGTGTAAGTCGTAAAATGGCTGGCAAATCATGGTAAAATATGGAAATTAATTATAAAATAAACTCTTTGGGAGAACATGCACAATGGGAAATATAATATTAAAGGTTTACTAAGGGATCAATAATAAATGTCGGATCAGATTCAAATTGTATCATCATAACAGGGATTTGCCTTCCTGTTGATTTTGGGCTTACTGCCGGATATTAAGCGATACTGAGAAAAGTATATCATGTTCCTATGACATGTTTCGAATTCGTACATCAATTTCTGAATCTCTCAGTAAAGTGGTAAGGCGTGACGTGTCCGTTTTACCGAAACAGCTTCGGGTACAGATAATCCGGCAGGTTCCTTTATGCAGCATTTTTATTGCAGATGTATCCAGGTGATCAGGATGTTCATGGGTGATTAAAATCAAGTCAGCTGCAGGAAGATTTGAATAGTCTGCAAGTTTAGACCATGGGTCTACAAGAATAATGGTATTGTCATACTTAATTATAAGTGTTCCATGACCTATAAAGGTGATATCTATTGTATTGCTGTTCGTAGGGATGCGGTCTTTTTCGAATTTCATTTACGGTCCTCCTTGGTTTAAATATGAAAGGAAAAGGTGATTGCATGTTCAAGCAATATGTATGACGGTCTGAGTTGGTTTTACGGGTAATACCACTTCCTCACAGCAAGCATCAAAAATCAGAGGGATAACATTTTTTTAACAGAGGGAAAACCTTGACCGCAGAAAGAGCCGCTATCATACTTGAAAGAGAGAACAAGGAGTTTGTATGAACAATTTATCCGGTGTTTGGACTCATGCTACTGATATTATCGTGGAAAGAGGAGAGGGGATTTACCTTTACGATTCTGCAGGGACAAAGTATATGGATTTTACCAGCGGGATAGGCGTGGTTAATACCGGCCACTGTCATCCTGCAGTGGTAGAGGCCATAAAAACACAATCTTCGTCTCTTGTTTTTGGCCAGCTTAATATTGTAACCCATAAACCGGTCTTGAAGCTTGTTGAGAAATTACAGGCAATTACCCCTAAAGAACTGGATAGATTTTTCTTTTCCAACAGTGGTGCCGAAGCGGTTGAAGCTGCGGTAAAGCTGGCAAAACATGCGACAGGAAGAACGAATATCATTGTCTTTAATGGAAGCTTTCACGGACGAACCCATTTAACCATGGCAATGACAACGAGTAAGCCTCTCTACCGTAAAAAGTATCAGCCCCTTGTTTCCGGTATTTTTGTGACTCCCTACCCCTCTTCCTACTATTATGGGTGGGATGATGAGCAGACCCTTTCTTTTACGTTGCGGGAGCTTCGACGGCTTCTTGCCTCCCAGTCTTCCCCCGAAGAAACAGCGGCTATTATCGTCGAACCGGTTTTGGGTGAAGGAGGCTACATCATCCCCCCGAAAGGCTTTTTAAAAAGTTTAAGAAAAATTTGTGATGAATACGGTATCCTGTTAATAACAGATGAAATACAGTCAGGATTTGGAAGAACAGGCAGGTTTTTTGCCTTTGAGCATGAGGAAATCGTTCCTGATATTGTTACCATGGCAAAAGGTATTGCTTCAGGACTTCCTCTTTCCGGTATTGCGTATAAACATGAACTTGAAGAACACTGGATTACCGGAAGTCACGGAGGGACCTATGGCGGTAACCCGATTTCCTGTGCTGCAGCGGTTGCAACCGTTGACGTATTAACGGGAGAAAACCTTGTTAAAAATGCCGAAGTACGAGGCAGACAACTTCTGGAAGGACTTAAAAATCTTCAAAAGAAATATTCATTTATAGGAGATGTCAGAGGCCTGGGGCTTATGGCTGCGGTGGAATTCACAGAAAATGAAGAACCTTCTTCAGATATTACCAAACAGGTAATAAGAAGAGCTGCAGAAGGAAAGCTGCTTATGCTTTCATGCGGAACATACTCGAATATTATCCGCTGGATACCTCCGCTCATTGTGACAGAGGCACAAATACGGGAAGGTCTTGACATTTTTGAAAGTGCTCTCAAATCTGTCAAATAAAGGTTTCTTCCTCCCAGAGAGCAGCGGTGATTTCTTTCCCTTCAGTAAGATAATTTTTGAGGGAAACTGTTCTGCTGTCTGGACTAATATCGTAACTTGTCCGAAGATTATGGTTTAATTCTTCGAAAATCCGCGGGACACTACTCCTGCTTCCAATGAGTGAACTTGCTATCATGTAGAGTCTGGTAGCAGGTTCGTAGAGAGGTTCCTTGTTATTGAATTTTTTTAAGCTGTCAATGGCCTGGAGGAAATCTCCTGTGGAAAGAAAGAGCTTTGAAAGAGTAAAGAGTATCCCGAGATAGGTTCGTTTTAATGATTCCCTTTCATCTCGTATAAAATCCGAATACAGGTCACCTTCAAGAAAATCTCCCTTATACAAAGCAATTGCTTCCTTGAATAATTCAATAGCATTTCCAGTTTCTCCGGCAAGGGCAGCCTTTTCGCCCAGATCGTTAAAAGAGAGGAAACTATCCACATCGGTATGTACTGTATCCGGCACGAACCCGATAGTACTCACTTCGGTTGAAAGAAAGGTGTTTTCTTTCCCAAAAATGTTACGTAGGCGGTAGATAATGGTATTTAAATTATCTCTGGCACTTTTATAAGAATATTTTGGCCAGAAGGTTTCGTATATTGTATCTTTGTGGATTCCGGTTTTACGGTAGATGATAAGAAGTTTCAATAAATCCATCACCCGCTTTTGGCTCAGCAGCTTGTCAGAAGGGATTTCGTTTCCATGTATAAATAATCCAAAGGATCCAAAAGTGTGGATATCAAGGCTATAGGTGTTATTTTTTAATTTGGCTGCCAGATTAACTGATTTTAAGCGGGTGAAATCTGAAGTCTCCTTAATTCCTGCAGTTTTACATACCTCCTCAAGCATCTGTGGATTGCAAATATCCAGATTCCGGTATCCATACTCTTTAATGATTTTTTTAAGCTCTTTTGCAGGAACAGTGGTACTTTTATTTTCTCTAAAGTTACAGATACACTCCAAAGCGAATAAAGTCGCAGAAGTATACAGGTAGTGTTTTTCACTAACATCTTCCCGAACGGTAGAGAGCAGCGAGCGGGCTGTTTCATAGTTTTTTAAACCTATTGATACTTCAATCAGTGCTGTATAACTATAGGGATAATCTGCCAAAAGAAGTGATTCGTTACCTTCTTCCAATAGTCTGTTCAGATAATATTCAGCCCGCCTCCAATTCTGATTCCGGTAGGCAATAAGCATTTGCAGAAGGTATACCCTGTAGTAGTTGAGGTAAAGATTTTCTCCAAGGTGAGTATCTCTTGTAGACTCAAAAAGTTTTTCTGCCTGATCTATATTGTTAAGATATAAATTGTACAGAATGAGGTTTAACTCCAGGTAGGGTCTGAATGCAAAGTCAGGGGATGAAATATTCAGTCCCTCCTGAACGTGTTGTATTGCTTTATGAATATCACCTGAATAAAACTCAGCATCTCCCAGATAGAATTTTAAGAGCGCTGCATAAGGATGAAAGAGATGCTTGTCGTCGATCATGTTCCAGGTTTGATTCAAAAGCTTCTGTGCAGAAGAAAATTCACCGCATTGCAGGTAATTTCTTGCCAGAACCAGGCGTGAACACAAGAATGCTTCTTCATTATTGAGCTTGAATGAAGTTTCTTCTGCACGCATGGCATTTTCAAAAGATCCATCCTTGTTGGAGTCGATCCAGTCTTTCCCAAGGGGTAACAGTGCCAGAAGTATTTCTTTTTTATCCGGGGAGACATCCTCGCCCTTGGCGTCAAGGAAATTTGAAACACGCCTTACAATTTCTTTTACGTTCTCCTTACTTTCCTGATAAAAGAAAAAATTGGCAAGGAGTGTAATATAGATTCTTGCCTGCCTGTCAATATCCCCTGTCTCCTTGAAATGGCCAAGGAGTTGAAACAACTGGGCCCGGGTGGTAAACGGTTTTTCCAGATTAAGGGCGAGGGCTGAATAATAACCAAGGAGAGGATCTTCTGTTCTTACCTTGAGGGGAAAGAGTTTTAATAACCCTCTAATTTTATTATGCTGGGTAAGGTCGAGTATTTTTTCGGCATAAGAAACAAATATTTTTTTTGCCTGGTCGATCTCTCCAAGTTTAATCAATACCGGAATGAGATTCTGGACATCTTTGCTTTTTTCAAAGAACGGGACAGTCTTCCGTAACAGGGCTACTTGCTCTTCCTCTTCCAATTCGTTAAAAAGAGTTTTTAAATAATCAGCAAACAGGGGATGAAAGTGGTACTGCAAAGAATCCCCGGCATCTTTAGACATAAATGTTGTATCATGAATGAGTTTATCCAGGCATTTTCCGCTTTCTTTACCGCCAAGGCAGATTGCAAGCTCGTTGGTTATGGTGTTAAAAGGACTTAAAGCAATGAGCACATTTTTTTCGCAGGATGTAAAATAATTGAATACTTCTGAGGAGAAAAATTCAAAAAACTCTTGTCTTTGACCCTTGTTGATAAAGCTTTGAATATACTGCTGCTGCTCTTCTTCAGAAATAAAACAGCTGAGTTTTTCAATGAGAAAGATATAACCGGTGATCCATCCCTGAAGGATGGCGTCCAGTGTTTCAAGCATGGTTTTTTCAATGGAGAGTTGAAATACCTTTTCAAATAGTGCAGTAATTTCTTCGAGATTAAATTTAAGGTCAGCCCCTCCGATCTCAAACAATTCACGCTTACTCCGTAATTTGGAAAGGGGGAAATCCGGTATAGTTCTTGAGAGAATAAAAAAACGAATAGGGGAAGGCGTATATTCTATAAGATCAGTAATTATTTTTTCACTTTCAGGATTACCGGCAAGATACTGATAGTCGTCAAATATCAGCAATAAAGGTTCCGATATCCGATTGAGCAGTGATATAGTGGTATCGAAAGTGATCTCTGTGTTTTCTCTTTCTAATTTATCAAGGCAGTTGATTCCCTCGTTCAGAACAGTAAGTAATTTCCGGGGATCTTTCATACTGGTATCAATCCGCATCCACAGATACTGTTCATGATGGAGATCAAGATAATCAGAAAGAAAAATGGATTTACCTTGTCCTGCTTTTGCATGAATCAGCGTTAATTTTCTGTTGTCCCTTTTTTTAAATAAATTATGGAGTCTTGTCCTGCTGAGAATGTTGTGCAGATACGGTTTTCTGAAATTCCTGTGAAATACCTGCCGTGAGGCAGTGCTGTTTTGTTCGGACATGGTTTTATGATACGGGGTTTGTACCTATTGGTCAAGTTTTGTCAAAAAAACCTGAAATCTTGTTTTTATTATGTGTCTATCACCGCCTTGTCAGATAGCTGTAAGATGGGTATGTAACAATGAACGATCAAAAAAGCATAATGTAAGGAGTTCTGTATGCAAAGCGGTGTTCGGAGCAAAGTAATGTTCCAGAGAGCCAGTAACGTTATACCCTGTGGAGTTAATTCCAATTTCCGCTATTGGGGAGATGATAAAACATTAATGTTAAAAAAGGGGCAAGGCGGATATATTTGGGATCAGGATGATAACCGGTATATTGACTATAGGCTGGGATTCGGGCCTGTTATTCTTGGGCATGGTTTTAAACCGGTAACAGACCGCATTAAAGAGGTTCTGGAGATGGGTAATACCTTTGCAATGACAAGTGAGTATGAGGTATCGGTAGCTGAAAAAATACATAAGTTAACAGGTGTCGACATGGTTCGTCTTGCGAATACGGGGACAGAAGCAACTATGCATGCCATACGTATTGCCCGAGCATATACGGGAAGAGATAAGATTCTGAAGTTTGAAGGGCATTACCATGGCTTTCATGATACTACATTGTGGAATTGTTACCCCCCCATACCGGGAGCCGGGTACCGAAGATCTCCTGTCCTTGTTGCTCATGGTTCAGGAATTCCTATGAAACTCAGCGAACTTGTTATTTCTGTTCCTTTTAATGACAGAGAACTTTTGGAAAACAGGGTGAAAGAAAATTGGGGCGATATAGCCTGTATTATTATGGAACCTTTAATGGGAAATACAGCTTCAATTATGCCGGATGAAGGTTTTCTTGATTTTGTAAGAGACCTTTGCGATGAATATGGTATAAAACTAATTATCGATGAAGTAAAAACCGGTTTTCGGATAGCAAAAGGGGGTGCCCAGGAGTATTTTGGAATTAAAGCTGATCTTGTTACCTATGCAAAGGCTCTTGGAAACGGATTCCCTGTTGCGGCAATCGGCGGGAAACGGGATATTATGTCTGAAATTGCTCCGGGGAAAATTCCGCTTGGTGGAACCTATACAGGAAATGCTGTTGCAGTAGCAGCAGCGGATGCTACTCTTGATGCCATAGAGGATGGAGCGTTGGATGCGGTTGAATCTCATGGAAAAAAACTTATGGAAGGGATCAAGAAGCTTTTAATGCAGTATGATGTCCCCTCACTTGTACAAGGACCTCCTTCCATGTTCGGGATTGTTCTTACAGGAAAAGATAGGGTGTCTGAATACAGGGATTGGGCAGTTTCGGACCATGATACGTATGAAAAAATAATACTTTCACTCTTTGAAAAAGGTGTTATGCCTGATAAAGATTCCCGTGAACCATGGTTCATATCAGCAAGCCACACAGACGGGGATGCTGCATTTGTACTCCAGGCCTTTGAGGATTCCTTGAAAGAGGTACTTGGAAAATAAATTTTCATCGTTCTCCTGCTTTTTCAGGAGAATGTTACTTCTGCCGGTAAGGGAACAGAAGTAATCATCTTTTTGTACAAGAGGGTGAATAGACGGGTAATGGGATGTCAGGTAGATACTTCCCTGCACCTTGAGAGGTGAGATTGAAATAGATAACATAGTGCAATTTAATCAATCAACGTTCCCTGATAACACAATGTAAGGAGTAATAAAGATGAAGAGAGTTCTTATTGTAGGAGCCGGGGCTCAGGCTAATGTGCTCACCGGCGTCCTCAGCAAGGCTGCTGAGGTTGGAGAAATAGTTCTGACAGATATAGATATCAGCCGGGCAGAAGGAATAGCGAAGACCAACGGCAGTCAAAAGATAACAACTGAAGTACTGGACGCATCAAATTCAGATGCAATGGCAAAACGTATGACAACCGGGCATTTTGACCTTGTCATAAATGCCACTATTCCCAAATTTGTCAGGCAAGTACTGACTGCCGCCTATAATGCCAAATGTAACTACCTCGACATGGCGTCCAACGAAATATATCCCAAACCGGGAATACCTGTAGAGCAGCTGGAATATGCAGATCAATGGAAAGATGCAGGACTGTTATGTTTGACCGGCGCCGGCGGAGACCCGGGCCTCAGTAATATTATGGCTAAAGATGCTGTGGATATGCTGGATACGGTTGAGTATATTCGGATTAAGGATTATGGGGAAGCCGACTGTGATAAGCCGGTAGCTTTGTGGTCCATGCGGACCTATCTTGAAGATATGTATCTTCCCTCAACCCAGACTATCGATGGTACACCGGTCAAATGTCCCATGTTTACCGGAGAGGAGGACTATCCCTTACCGGAACCCTTTACCGGAACAGGGAAATTTTACTACCATGACCATGAAGAAGGGGTAACAATTCCTCTGTACTGCGGGAAACCGGTTCCGTATTGTGATTTTAAGATAGGGGAACCGGGTATTGATATGTGGCGGTTTATGATACAAGGGCTTAATATGATGAGTCCGGAGAAGCTTGATTTCCCCGGCGGGAAAGTAAGTCCCATGGAGATGCTTTTTAAACTTATACCTGAAACAGCTTCGCCCCGGGAACAGATTGAACTGTACGAATCAGGCAGACTGGAAAGCAGGCTGGTTCTTATCTGTGATACAGCTGGGACCAAAGACGGTGAAAAAGTACTTATTCATCAGTACACAAAAAGCCCTGCAGGGAAGGATGCTTGCAACTGGATACGGGGAACAAACGATGTTTCGTGGATGACCAGTATTCCAGCTTCGGTATTTGCGCTGATGATACTGCGGGGGCAGGTTGATCATACAGGGGTTGTCCCTCCTGAAATCTTTACTTTAAAGGAGCGTGAGTTGTTTTATAAGGG
>QNBL01000107.1 GCA_003641695.1 Spirochaetota bacterium | reverse complement strand
TGCCTATATGAGTACAACTACTATAACTACTGTCGTGTTCGAGATAGGGAATGTCCTGCTAAAATGGGATCCGGAAAAGATTTTTCATCGGCTCTTTGGAAGGGATGACTTCAAAAGCCATCCGCTTAAAAATGTAATAGGCAACGAGATCTGGCTCGGTATGGACCGGGGCACAGTATCCAAGGAAGAAGCTATTACCCGTTTCAGTAAATCCTTTCCCGAAGACAGTGCAGCAATAGCGGAATTCATCGAAGCAGTTCCCGACTCCATTGAACCGGATCACGCAGGGATCGAATGTGCACGGGAGTGCAAAAAGAGAGGCCTTACCATTCTGCTGCTTTCCAACTTTCCGGAATATGCATACAAAAAGGTACGGGAAAAACATTCATTTTTTAGTATTTTTGACGGAGAAATTATTTCATATCAGGTCAAACTGTTAAAACCGGAAAGGGAAATATACGAAACCCTTATTTCGAACTTCCATCTAATCCCGGAGGAAACGCTGTTTATTGATGACAGGGAAGAAAACATAACCGGCGCACAGGAGGTGGGAATAAGGGGGATTCACCTAACTAAAGAAAAAAATATTAGGCAAGAAGTTGAGCGCTTACTTTCAAAGCAGTAGAGACAGGGCTAAACCTGTCTCTATTATTCGGATTTAGTACTTCAAGACCGGATCGGTTATTACGGCGCCCCGTTCCTGCTGAGAGGATGCTATGGAGTATTGAACCATGTTAATGGAGGCGTTTAAATATTTGCATTTTTTATCCTTCCCGAATATAATGGAGACATGAGTAAAGAAAAGAAAAGTTACTCTAAAAAGAGAGTTAATGATCTTCTTGCTTTTTCCCTGGGAATGATAAACGGGGAGAACGGCAGCGAGCTGCTAAAGAAGTACAAGAGTTCGATTGAGAGCCTTACCCCCCACGATATGCTGGCCATGGAGGAGGAACAGATCAGGATGGGGATCCCTCCCGCACAGATAAAAAAGAGCATTGGAAAAGTAATTAATTCCTTTTATAAATCCTTAAGCAGTTATAACTGGGACATGCCCGAGGACAAAGGGTTTCTGTACTATCTCATGGAGGAAAACAGGGAACTTGAAAGAAGACTTGCTGAAGTAAAAGCCATACTGAAGAAATTCGATCCGGAATCTGAAACCTCCCTGGACATACTTAAGAGGAAGCTCACACCCATGTTTGCAGAACTTTTAAAATTCGATACCCACTATGTAAAGAAAGAAAACATACTGTTTCCGTATCTTGAAAGATTCTGGGATAATTACCTTCCTTTAAAGGTGATGTGGTCTCTCCATGATGATCTGCGGAAATCCCTGAGGGAGATTCTCAAACTTCTGCAGGACAGATGGAGTCAATGGGTGGATTTAAACAGGGAAATCGGCAGCTATTTTTTTCTTGCCTACGGGATGATCATCAAGGAAGAGCTCATAATCTTCCCGGCAGCATGGGAAACAGTCGAACAAAAGTACTGGGACGAGATGCATGTTAAAAGTTTCGAGTTTTCCTTCCCTTTTATTGAAAAACCCGAAAGACCGGAAATCCTGATCAAACATAAGAGCTG
Organism: Spirochaetota bacterium; assembly: GCA_003641695.1. Lineage (GTDB taxonomy): Bacteria > Spirochaetota > Spirochaetia > B11-G9 > B11-G9 > B11-G9. Next base: position 6,844 of record QNBL01000107.1, on the reverse strand, counting down.
GGATAGCGGAAACATCTTTGTTACAGATACCGGAGTTTTAAATCATGAGCAGCTTGAAGCAATTTTCGCCAGGCTGCCGCTGGATATTACGGTGGTGGATGAAACCGATAAGGTAGTGTACTTTACCCATTCATCAGACCGGATATTCCCCAGATCTTCAGCTATTATCGGACGTCAGGTTCAGAACTGTCATCCCCCGGAAAGTGTTCAGATAGTGGAGAAGATAATTGACTCCTTTAAAAAGGGGGAAAAGGACAAGGCGGTATTCTGGCTTAACGTGAAAGGGAAACGGCTCCTCATCCAATACTTTGCCATGAGAAACAGCAGCGGTGAGTACAAAGGAGTCCTTGAAACAACAGAAGATATAACAGAGATTCAAACCCTCGAAGGGGAAAAGAGACTCCTCGACTGGGATTAATTACAACATAAAGGAACAGCAATGAGCAGAGAAACACTTGAAAAGGCAATGCAGGAAGCAATCGGCAGACTCAAGGGATTCCCTTCAAAAGAAATCACCCTGTTTCACCACAACGATACCGATGGACTGACTTCAGGAACCATTCTGGAAACAGCTTTTAGGGAGGACGGATACTCGGTAAAACGGTTTTCTCTGGAAAAACCCTACCCTCAGGTTCTGGAGAAGATCTTTAAAAAAAAGGGGGAGATCATTGTTTTTACCGACTTTGCAGGGAAAATAGCTCCCTATATCGCATCACTAAACAGAAAGAGAAATCTTGTACTTATCATAGACCATCATCCGGCGGAAAAATCAGATGATGCCACCGTTCTAAACCTGGACGGGGATCTCTACGGGTTAAAAGGAGACAGGGATATCTCCGCTTCTGCAACCTGCTATCTGTTTGCCCTGAATATTAATAAAAAAAACAAGAAACTTGCCCATCTTGGAGCTTTGGGTGCTGTCGGAGACGGTTTTCTGGTTGACGGTAAGCTTAGCAGTATAAACCGGGCAGCATTAACTGACGCTGTATATTCCGGGACCATGCGTTTTGAAGAGACTGCAGATGGAGAAACTTATTATATCATTCTGGGAGGGAAAGAATACCCGGCGAAGGATGTCTGCAGATCCCTCGATACCCTTGGAGGAGTAGGATACTACAAGGGGGGAACTGAAGAAGGGGTAGATATCTGCAAGAACGGATTCGACAGCAAAAAGAAAAACCTTGTTGAAGAACTGGGAAAGATTCAAAAAGAGATATTTGACCGGGAGATTGAACTTCTTAAAAACGGGGGGATAAAAACCACCGAACACCTCCAGTGGTTCAACGTTGAAGAACGATTTAACCCCATGGGGGTCAAGATGATTGGAGTCTTTTGTACAATAATAAAGGACATGGATTTCCTGGACCAGACAAAATATCTTGCAGGGTTTCAGACAATACGGAATGAGATCCCCGGATTCGGCCCAATACCGTTCAGCTCGACAAAGATTTCCATGAGGGTCTCTGATAAAATGAAGGACCAGATCAGGAAGAATGAAATTCCCGGATTAAGCAGCTTCCTTCCCCCTGCTACGATCCGGATTGGGGGATTTGCGGATGCATGTCACAGCCTTTCCGCTGCCACCACAGTAAAAATAGGCCAGGAGGAAGAACTTATAAGCGAAATTGAAAAGGAATTGAAAGGGAAAAACAGTCAGACCGCATAGTTTGCTTTGCTCTTTTCCAGCCTTCTCCCGGAAGCCCGTATCTCATCGCCATAAGAGTTGAGTAGATTTTCAAGCTTTCTGTTCAGGGTCTCGAATCCAAACTCTTTCCGGCCTATACGGAAGTTGGTCTCCACCATTTCCGATCTCTTTTCTTTATTAAAAAGCACATCGTTAATTTCCGGATAAATACTATCCGGAATAATCAGATTTCCGGAGCTGTCATAGTTATCTCTGATCTCAACACTTTTAAACCCGGCGTTCTTTATATCCGTTTTGTAAACAAGGTAGGTTGAAACTATAACCGGCACTCTGCAGGCAACAGCTTCTAAAAAGGCATTTCCGAACCCCTCCCATACCGGGAGGTAGGTAACTATATCTGCATTCACCAGGACATCTCTGTTGGTGTACAGCTTTCTCCCCGCTGAATCGGTAAGACGGACGGATGAAACTCTGTCTGATATGAGGTGGAGAGAAACCTCTTTCTCAAGTGCTAAAGTTTTTATCCTTTCAATATATCCTTCATCCGGTTCATCTCCCTGATACAGGGAGACCACAAGCTTTATTCGCTTTTTCAATTCAGGATAGCGGAAAGAATATCCCGAGACCAGGGATATTGAATCTTCTATCCGTTTACGGGGAACTATCCGGGTAGGCTGAACAAAAAGAATATCGTCATCTGAAAATCCAAGGTCCTTTCTAAAAGAACCGTTGTAATCATCTTTGACTGTTACGTTTTCAAAATCTTCACAATTGGGAATAACAGAAGGAGCAACCCTTTTGAGTGATCTCAGGATATGTGCTGAGTACGAGGAGATCACAACATGCTCAGTGCCAATATCCCCGGGGGGCATAATCCTGTTTAAAAGGTTCTCTATTCTATTCTGACTGAACCTGCTGCGTTCCCACCAGAAATCATGATGGTGAAAAATTGTGGCAACCTTGTACTCTGTTGCCAGTTTGTATACAGCTATTCCTCCAAGAAGGGTCATGGGCATGGCATTTGTATTCTGGGCAATGATCAAATCAATACTTCTATCCTGAATGATCCTGTAGATCTCGGCCCCGAGATTTTCTCCCTGAACCCAGAGGTCCTCGATTACAGCATCTTTTTGATTCACCGTCAGGTGGGTTGGAATTTTCGATATATATGGGAAGACCAGTTTTTCAAAGTACCGCTGCTGGCTCGAATCAAACCCCATGGCTGTGTTTAAATACTGTTTGTCTTCAGGAACATTCTTTACCGGAGAAACATATCTGCCTGCCAGGGTATAGACCTCGTGGCCGTTTCCAATCAGAACACTGATCCATTTATCAACTTCCAGGGAAACACCATCTACATCTCCGAGTTTTCCGCTTATAAACAGAATCTTGAATTTTTCTTTCCCCATACCAGGCCCTCCAACAAGAAACCACACTACTATTATTTTCGGTATAAGTAAACTATCTGTTTATCCTTTATGCGTATAAATATCCAAAAACCAATTGCATATTTCCCAAACCTTTGATACTGTTTTCCCATGATAAATATAGCTTTATTTGGCCCTCCGGGAGCAGGCAAGGGGACGCAGGCTGATTTGCTGGTAAAGAAATATAATTTACTTCATATCTCTACCGGTAGTATACTCCGGAGTGAAATTGATGAGGGAACCCCCCTCGGACTGGAGGCAAAGAAAACCATAGAAAGGGGAAAACTGGTCTCCGATGAAATGATCGTTAAAATAATCGAGAAGACTATTCGAAATAATCCCGATGTCAGGGGGTATCTCTTTGACGGTTTTCCACGGACCTATGTACAGGCATATATTCTGGAAGGGATCATGACCAGATTCCATAAAAAACTCTGTTGCTTGATCAGCCTGGAAATATCTGAGGATGTTTCGGTCAAAAGGCTTCTTGAGAGAGGTAGAACATCAGGGAGAAGGGATGACACCGAGGAAGTAATTCGAAAACGGCTCAGGGAATACAACGATAAAACCATTCCGGTTATTGAATATTACAAAGAGATCAACCGCTACTTTCCGATAAACGGTGATGGTTCTGTCGGGCATATCCATAGTCAAATTACAGCCATTATTGATAAGCAGATACTATAAACAGTATAAATTCTTTCAATAGGTATTTTGTTGCACCTCCTCTTTCTTATACTGTATAATTAACCCATGTTAAACATAGCACTTTTTGGACCCCCGGGAGCAGGTAAAGGGACTCAGTCGAAGTTTTTAATCGAGAAATATAACCTGCATTATATTTCAACCGGGGATATTCTTCGCAAGGAACTTGCCGAGGAATCTTCTTTAGGACTCAAGGCCAAAAGTATTATTGAGGCAGGAGGTCTTGTTTCAGATGAAATAATCGTTCAGATAATCGAAAAGACGATAACTGACAATCCCCATGCCGGCGGTTTTCTTTTTGACGGCTTTCCAAGAACCTATATCCAGGCTTACATTCTTGAAGGACTCATGATCAAACTCAACACGAAACTTGACTGTTTAATAAGTCTTGAGGTTGGGGAAGAAGAATCGGTACACCGTCTTCTCGAAAGGGGAAAAACATCAGGGAGATCCGATGATAACGAGGAAGTCATTCGAAACAGACTCAAGGAGTACAAGGAGAAAACACTTCCAGTCCTGAATTTCTTTAAGGAGCGAGGTATCTACCGGAGCATCAATGGTGTTGATTCGATCCTCAATGTAAGTGGAAAAATTGAGGAAATCATCAATGAGGAATTGAGTAAAAAACTTCTCAACATAGTCCTTTTTGGATATCCCGGTTCAGGACGCGGTTCCCAGGGTAAAGCTCTTGCGGAAAAATTCAATCTGGAATATATTGCCACAGGCGACATGCTTAACGATGAAATAAAGAAGAATTCACCCATCGGGAAAGAGATTAAAGAACTTTATGAAAACGGGAATCTTGTTTCTGATGAGATTGTTGTACGCCTGATAGAAAAGAAATTGCAGGAATCAGGGAATGTAAGAGGTTTTATTTTCAAGGGTTTCCCGAGAACTCTTGTGCAATCATATATTCTTGACGGTCTTATGAAAAAGCACAACTCCTCTATTGCAAAAATAGTGGAAATAGAAGTTCCTACTCTGGATTTGATAAAAAGGCTTGATGCCAGAAGTAAAACAGACAGGTGCATGCCCTATGATACAAGCACTACACGGATAATCAAAAGGCTCAAAGAACATGAGGATAAAACCATTCCGGTTATTGAAAAATACAATAAACTCCATGGGGTTGTTAAAATCGACGGCCGGGGATCTTTTAACGAAGTCTTTGAAAGAACAGCAGCAGTTGTTGAACACTCTTTTAGGGATATCCGCTAATAATATCCGCTTCCGGGAGAAACTATGAATGTAGTTTCTGCGGATAACATCTGCAAAAGAGTCAAAGAACGTCCCCTTTTTAAAAACGTTTCTCTGGGTATTACAGAAGGGGAAAAAATCGGATTTATAGGCACCAATGGTTCCGGCAAATCAACATTCCTGAATATTATTGCGGGAACAGTTACCCCGGATGAAGGGAAAATCTCCCGCAGAAATGGAACAAACATAAGCATTCTTGAACAGACTCCTTTTATAGAGGATAATACCACTCTGAAAGAATTTCTTTTTCTGGATAAAAACCCCGGAATCGTTCTTGCAAAAGAATACTATCAATTTCTCGAAACATACACCCATACGCCTCATGAAGAGAAATTACTTGGTTTACTTCAGTCCCGGATGGATAAGGCTAACGCATGGGATATTGAAACCACATACTTCTCATTACTCAAAGAGTTTAAGCTTCCCCGGGCGGATACTGAAATGAAGTCCCTTTCCGGCGGAATGAGGAAAAAAGCCTCCCTTGCACGAGCGCTGGCCCCCCGTCCGAATCTGCTGCTTCTCGATGAGCCCACAAATCACCTCGACATAGATGTTATTGAGTGGCTTGAAAAATACCTCAGGGAAGAGATACCCGGGTTTATCATGATAACCCATGACAGATACTTCCTCGACCGGGTTTGTACCCACATTATGGAAATTGACAGAGAAGGTATTTTTAAATATGAAGGAAACTATTCAACTTTTCTTAAAAGGAAGGAAGAACGTTTAACTATCCGGAAAAATGAGCAGTTAAAAATTGAGACTGTTTTACGCAGAGAACTTGAATGGCTCAAAAGAGGTCCCCGGGCACGTACGGGCAAGGATAAGAAACGTAAAAAAAACATAGAGAATCTTATGAAGGCAAGGGTAGAAGAGGATGGAGAAAGCAATGATTTTTCCTCTTCGAACCGCAGATTAGGTAAAAAAATCCTGGAACTTAAGAATGTTTCTTTATCCCTGGGCGGCAAAAGGATTCTTTTGCCATTTTCATACAGTTTTAAAAAGGGGGAGCGGATTGGATTAATTGGCCCTAACGGATCAGGGAAATCCAGTTTTCTTAACATTACAGCTTCCCGTATCCCTCCGGATTCCGGAGAGATTGACCAGGGGATAAATACTGAAATTGGATATTACGATCAGCTTTCTTCTCCACTAAAGGGAAATGAGACACCCCTGGAGTTTATTGAAAAGACAGCTGAAAGAATAAAACTCTCCGACGGCAGTGATGTTTCAGCCTCCGGATTTCTGGAACTCTTCGGCATCCCGGTATCAATACAGAGAAACTGCATATCCACCCTCTCGGGCGGTGAAAAGCGGAGGCTGTACCTGATATCAATTCTCGCCGGCAACCCTAATTTTCTCCTCATGGATGAGCCTACCAACGATCTTGATATTGAAACAATGAAAAAACTGGAGGATTACATAACCGGTTTCCAGGGAACAGCTCTCATCGTTTCTCACGACCGTGCCTTTCTGGATAGAACATGTGATTATCTTTTTATATTCAGGGGAGACGGAAGTATAAACGGTTTTTTCGGAGATTACAGCCTGTACAGACAAATATCAAAAGATGAGACCTCCGGCAAAAAGGAACAGCCGGCTTCCTTCTCCAGGGAAAAAACAAAGGATAAACCTGCTAACAAGGAAAAATCCCTTTCCTTTAAAGAAAAGAAGGAGTTTGAAACCCTTATGGAAGAAATTGAGATTCTCGAAGAAAAAAAGAAAATCCTTGAAAAAAGCTTTACCGATCCGGACTTGAGCCACCTTGAGATTGCAGAAAAAGGAAAAGAATATGATGAGATTTCAAATC
>QNBL01000106.1 GCA_003641695.1 Spirochaetota bacterium | reverse complement strand
TGCGGATATACCGGTAATGAGATCATTTTAAGGTACCGGGTCAGGGAGGGCTATATTGCAGCGAAGCATACCCGGATTAATTCTGAAGTGTACCGGGACAGTTGTGTCGAATTCTTTATCTCCCCCGGCGGCAGTAATTACTACAACTTCGAGTTTAACTGTATCGGCACAGCTTATGCGGCTTTCGGCAGTCCGGATCTGAAAAATCGCAGAGTACTTGAAGAGAAAAAAGTATCGGGAATAAAAACTGTTTCTACCCTGGGAAATGAATATATCGATACGAGGAAGGCAGCAGACCCCTGGGAGCTTACCATTTCAATACCTTTTTCTCTATTTGGAGAAAGGGAGCTCCAAGATCCAAAGGGGAATACCTTTAAGGGGAACTTCTTTAAATGCGGTGACGATCTTCCGGTTCCCCATTTTCTATCGTGGAATCCTGTTAAAAGGAAAGGTTCTCCCAATTTTCACGTACCCGAATTCTTTGGAGAACTTCAGTTTGTATGATCATGGTGCAAATCAGCCTATCCCTTGCATTAAAATCGTTTTCAGGCTACCTTTTACCGGTAGCTATCTTATAAAGGGAGGGGTCCGTTGAATATTGTACAACAGGTTGAAAGTGTTAAGAAAGCACAGGTTTTTCTTGGAGCACTGTCTACAGAGGCTAAAAATAATGCACTGAAAAATATTTCGTATAAACTCAAAGAAAAGGCTCCTGAAATTATAGAAGCGAATAAAAGGGATATGGAACTGAGCCGGAAGGAAGATCTGAATGAAGCCCTTCTCAAGAGGTTGAAGTTTGATGAGTTAAAGATTACGGAGGTAAGAGAAGGGATAGAGAGTCTTGCGGGACTGGAAGATCCGGTGGGGAAGACCCTCAGTGCCAGAGAACTGGATAAGGGCCTTGAGCTTTTTCAGGTAAGCTGCCCAATAGGAGTTATCGGGATGATCTTTGAATCAAGACCCGATGCTCTGGTTCAAATTGCAACTTTGTGCCTTAAAAGCGGGAATGGAGTGATTCTGAAGGGGGGGCATGAAGCTGCCAATACCAACAGAATTCTTGCCGATATTATTCACTGCGCGAGTGTGGAAGCCGGGCTTCCGGAGGGGTGGATAGCTCTGGCGGAAAGCAGGGAAGATGTAGCTGCGATGCTTGAACTGGAAGATTCCATAGATCTTTTGATTCCCCGGGGCTCGAACAGCTTTGTAAAGTATATAATGAAAAACACCTCTATCCCGGTTATGGGGCATGCAGATGGTATCTGTCATCTTTTTGTGGATGCCGATGCGGATATTCCCATGGCAGTGGATATTACCGATGACGCAAAGACACAATATGTTGCTGTATGCAACGCAGTGGAAACCCTTCTTGTAGACAGCAGGATAGCAGAAAGCTTTCTGCCGGAGCTGAAAAAGAGAATGGATGAAAAAAATGTGGAACTAAGAGGGTGTGAAAGAACCGGCAGGATAATAGAGGTAGAAGCAGCTTCAGAAGAGGACTGGAGTACTGAATACCTTGATTACATCCTCTCTGTAAAAGTGGTGGATTCAGAAGACGAAGCTATTGATCATATTAATACCTACGGTTCCGGACATACCGATGGAATAATAACATCGGACAGGGAAAAAGCTTCCCGGTTTATGGATCTCGTTGACTCGGCGGATGTGTTATGGAACTGCAGTACCCGTTTTGCAGACGGTTTCAGGTACGGCCTGGGGGCAGAGGTAGGGATTAGTACAAACAAGATTCATGCCCGTGGACCGGTCGGGCTCGAAGGTCTGGTTATCTATAAATGGAGATTGATCGGAAACGGGCACAGGGTCGCCGACTATTCCGGCGACAACCCGAGAAAGTATACTCATAAACAGCTTGAAAAGAGATACAATGAGGAATTTTAAAGCGTTAAAGAGGCTTGTGGTCAAGATCGGGACAAACCTCCTTACCAGGGATAATACTCTTGATATCCGGTATATTGAGAGTATATCTTCCCAAATTTCAGGCTTGAGAAAGAGAGGTATTCAGGTGCTCCTTGTCTCCTCCGGGGCAATTGGAATGGGTGCCAGCCATCTTGGGTTGCAGTCGAGTATTACCGATATTAAAATGAGGCAGGCATGTGCAGCCATAGGGCAGCCGCTGCTTATGCACCGGTACAGTGAATCTTTCGGAAAGTACGCTATCCCCATAGCTCAGGTTCTTCTTACCCGGGAGGTGCTGGATAATAGAAAAAGCTTTCTCAACTTAAAAAATTCCATAGAGACACTTCTTTCTCTTGGAGTAATCCCCATTATAAATGAAAATGACTCGGTCTCAACTGCAGAGATAGGAAATGCCTTTGGCGACAATGATTCGCTCAGTGCCCTGGTCGCAAGCAAGGCGGATGCCCAGCTTCTTGTTCTCCTTACCGATATAGACGGTCTTTATAATGCAGATCCACGAAAGGATAATTCCGCCAGGCAGATTAAAACGGTGGAAGCGATAACAGAAGAAACATTTTCTTTTGCAGGTTCAGCAGGGAGCACCTTTTCCACAGGGGGAATGAAAACCAAACTGAATGCCGCACTCATTGCCGGGACTGCAGGCTGTAAAACAATAATAGCCCACGGAAAGAAGGAGAATATTCTTGAAAGAATCATAGACGGAGAGGAGGAGGGGACTCTGTTCATGCCGGGGGAGAAAATTTCAGCCAGGGCACGGTGGATACTTAACAGTGTACCCAGGGGCAGGATTAATGTAGACAGCGGTGCTGTGGAAGCGTTAAAAAAGCATAAAAGTCTGCTTCCTTCGGGGGTAGTATCTGTTGAGGGGGTTTTTGACTCCGGTGATGTCGTTTCAATAAACGGTATTGCCCATGCAGTTTGTTCATTCACCAGCACGGAAATGGAATCTCTTGCGGGAAAACATTCAAAGGAGATTAAGCGAATTCTTGGATCAGGAAGGAGGGATGTGATTGCCAGGCCGGAAGATATTGTCTTTTTGTAAAACCTGTCGATACTATACATTATGAAGAATGCTGTTGTTGTTAATGCCCTGAATATTAGTGAGTACGCCTTCGAAGAGTTTTCAGGAGGGGAAAGTGCCTTTTCCCTGTTATTAAAAAAAGCGGAAAAACTGCCGGATGTGGAAGCGCTCTTCGTTTTTACCACAAAGGATCTGGATTCCGGGGATCTTAATTCCGGGGTCAGTTTTACCCAGGTGAAGGAGACTTTTACGGGCATGGCTCAGCTACTGGAAACTCTTTTGCAGCATACAGGCAAGGGACGGTTTGATAATGTTTTTTATCTTTTTGGTGATACCCCATTAATTGATCCTTCTTTAACAGAAAGGATGTACTCAAATCATAAAAAATACTTTGCCTCGTATACCTTTGCCGAAGGATTCCCCTACGGACTTGCTCCCGAAATACTAAAGACCGATATATTCCCTCCTCTTATCCGTCTTGCGGAAAAGGGCAGTTCTCCTGTTAGCAGGGACGGGATTTTCGAGGTTATAAAAAAGGATATAAACTTTTTTGATATAGAAACAGAGCTTTCAGAGAAAGATCAGCGGATGCTGAGGGTATCCCTGAGTGCCGATACCAAACGTAATTTTAACCAGATGAAACGCATTTTCGATGCCGGAGGAAAAGATGAGTCCTCCATTACCGGTATTCTTGAGACACGGGGTGATCTTTTACGTGTGGAACCGGCTTTTGTAAATGTGCAGATCTCCGGAGGTTGCCCTCAGGCATGCTCGTACTGCCCTTATCCGGGGATAAACAAGGATCTTTTAACCAGCCGCGATTATATGTCCCTAAAGGACTGGAAAACCATTCTCGCAAAGGTTCATGAATACAGCGATGACGCGGTGTTCAGTGTTTCTCTCTGGGGAGAACCTTCCCTCCATCCGGATATTACTGCCTTCGTAGAAGCTCTTCTTTTTTATGAAAAGTTTTCTCTGATCATTGAAACATCCGGGATAGGTTGGAAGAAAGAGACCCTGGATGCACTTAAAGAACTGGATGATGGAAGATTAAGCTGGATACTTTCTCTGGATGCGGAGAATAGTGAGAGCTACCGCACTTTGAGAGGTGAAGGATGGGAGGAGGCTCTAATGGCTGCCGAATATCTTTCACGTGGGTTCGGGGAAAGGTTCTACATACAATCGGTCCGGATGAAGAGCAACGAGGAGTATCTTGAAAAGTTTTTCAGAAAATGGAAGGACAAAGGGATCAATACAATTATCCAGAAGTATGATAATTTCTGCTCAGTTCTTCCGGACAGAAAGGTAACTGATATTTCTCCTTTACTGAGAAATCCATGCTGGCATATCAAGAGGGATCTTACTATTCTCATCGACGGCACGGTTCAGATGTGCAGAGAAGATCTAAAAAATGAATTTTCTCTGGGTAATATTCTTAAAGAGAAACTTGATGTTATCTGGGAAAGAGGAACGCCCCTTTATCAAAAGCATCTGGAAAGAGATTATCCTGAAATTTGCAGGAAGTGTGATGAGTACTATACCTACAACTTCTAACAATGTCCGGGTCCCTTATACCATTGTCGGGGAGAAACGGAGTGACAAGAACCTGCTTCTCTCCCCGGCGCTGAGCCTTCTTGTTCTAAACAGGGGAGGACGTCCGTTTAAAGCAGATTATCTTAAAACCCTCCAGAAACTCGGACCGATTGAGATCCTTTCTGTAGAAGGAGCTGCTCCGGGGTATGATATCGAAGCTCTTGCGGGACGGTTTCCGGGAGTACGGTTTTTACTTTTCCAGGAAGATGTTTCCATTGGAGAACAGATTAATATCGGGATGAAAGAAGCTTCCGGTAGAAACGTTCTTGTAATATGGAACGATATGAAACCCGGGTACGTTCTTTCGCCAAGATTTTTGAAATCTTTGGAAGAGGCAGATGTCCTTTGTCAGGTTCCTGTTTTACAGAATAACAGACTTGAGATTATCCCTTCCATAAAAACTCCTGCTTTTTATAAAAAAAAGCTGAAGGTTCTCTCCCTTATGCCGGCAGCGAGTATGATGGAGTCCCTCTATCCCTTTGATTATACCGGGATATACCAAAAAAAAAGGTTTTTTCTTACCGGAGGATTCGATCACACTATTAAAACCAGCTACTGGCAGCAAATGGACTTCGGTTTCAGGGCTCATTTATGGGGAGAAAAGATTGTCTGCAACACATCTTTAAAGGTATCTTATCTGGAGGAAGAGGGGCTGGAGGATACTACTCCGGATGACAGTTACAGGCTGTTTTATCTTAAAAACCTTTCGCTTCGGTATACCGGTGATGCTGCTCTCTTGTCCTCCTGGGCGGTTATCCGGTTTTATCTTCGTTCGGGATCTCCTTTCTTCGGTGCGCTGAAGGATTTCAGAGAAGTAAAAAAGTGGGTCGGTATTAATAAGTACAGGTTTATCTGTGATGCCCTTTCAATTACTGACCTGTGGGAGATAAAAGGGGAATGACAGGGGTATTTTTACAGGTTCGTTTGGATTCATCCAGGCTTCCGGGGAAAGCTGTTCTGGATCTTGGCGGGAGAACGGTAATCGAACATGCCATGGCTGCCTTGAAAATGGTGGATGCCGGAGTTTTTGCTCTTCTTACTGATGAGGACAGCAGAAAAGCTCTTTATCCTCTTGCTGAAAAAAGCGGTTTTGATGTTTTTTGCGGAGACAAAAATGATGTTCTTAAAAGGTATGCGGATGCCGCAGTTTTTTACGGTGTGAACACTATTATCCGGGCAACAGGGGATAATCCCCTGGTAAGCGGAAGGATGGCACAGAGAATTCTGGATATTCACAAAGAAATGGATGCCGACTTTAGTTGTTTTACAGGACTTCCTCTTGGAACAGGGGTGGAGGTGGATAAGGTTTCAGCTCTCCTTTGTGCCGCCGAAAAGGCCTCCGATCCGTATGAACGGGAGCATGTGAATCCTTACTTGTACCGCAGGGAGAATGAGTTTCTGATTAACAGGGTGCCCTGTCCGAAAGAGTGCTATTTCCCTGAAGCCAGGGTAACCCTGGATACGGAGGATGATTACCGCTATCTTTCCGGTATTTTTATGGAACTCTACCGGGGCGTGCCCATCGGTATAGAAGCCCTGACAGCTCATTTAAGAGAAAATAAAAGAAATCGTTCCGCAGCTGTAAAGGGGTAACCTCAAGGATGACAAAGCGGATTCTACTTATACCCTCCTGCAGGGAAGGTAATGGTACCGGACATCTGAAAAGAATGCTTAATCTTTATACTGTACTCTCTAAAAGCTGTAATACCGGGATATATCTGCCCTGCAGCAGCCTGGCAGAGAGCTTTACCGCGATACTGAAAGAAAAAGTGGAAGAAGATTCTTTATTTACCGGAACCTTTCCCTCTGCTGAAACATTTGATTTAATAGTGGTAGACAAGCGGCAGACGCTGAGAGCAGAGTTTAGAGCCTGGGCTGAACGGGGGATCCTCATCGGGATTGATGAGGGAGGGGAGATGAGGAAGAACTTCCCCTATCTTATTGACACACTCCCCTCAGCAGCAGAGGGAAGCCCTCCGAATATATTCTGCCCGGGATTTCTTGATCTGCCTTCTGCTGAATTCCGGAAAGGGACTGGCTATATTCCCCCTGCAAGGGGGTTCGGGAAGAGCCTTATCTCCTTCGGAGGGGAAGATCCTGCTCACTTGACGGAGAAAACTCTGCAGTTTCTTGTCTCTGATCTCGGTATTGCTTTTAAGGATATAACTGTCGTTCAGGGGCCTCTCTTTGGTAACAGGGATTTCCTGTACAAAGAGGTTCGTCTTCTGAAAAGCCCGGACAGCCTCAAGGACCTGCTGTTTGAATACGATACAGTATTTACTTCCTTCGGACTTACCGCTTATGAGGCGGCTGCTGCGGGGAACAGAGTAATTCTTATTAATCCCACCCCGTACCATAAAGAGCTTTCAAAAAGGGGAGGATTCACCGAAGCAGGTACTGGAAAGATACATAAGAGAAAACTACAGAGTATTTTTAAGGATCCGGGAAAGATCCGTTACCCGGAGGTTAAGGGGGCTGAATGTTTTGAAACTACGCTCTCCGGATATATCCTTTCACTCAATCCTGCGAAACCTGTTGTATGCCCTGCTTGCGGCAGCAGGTCGGCAACGGGGGAAGAAAGGTTTCCCGGAAAGTCTTTCTTTGTATGCGGATCCTGCAGTATGGAGTATCTGGTTTCTTTTAAGACCAAAGGAGATCCCTACACAAAGGATTACTTTTTCTCCGAATACGAAAAACAGTACGGAAGGTCTTATCTGGAGGATTTTCCCGTTATTAGAAAAATGGCTGAAGCGAGGCTATCCATTATATCCGGTTTCATGAAAAAAGGGAGTCTTCTTGATGTGGGATGTGCCTATGGACCCTTCCTGCTTGAGTCCCGCAATGCCGGATATGACACTGCCGGGCTGGAATTGGTAGATGAAGCTGCTGAATATACTGAGCAAAAGCTTGGAATACCGGTAATTCGCTCCTCTTTTGAAGAAGCGGATATTGAGCTGGAATATGATATCGTAACCATGTGGTATGTTATTGAACACTTTGAAAATCTTGATCTGGTTCTTAAAAAAGTAAATAAAATAATCAGGGATGGGGGTATCTTTGCCTTTTCTACTCCAAACAGTTCTGGTATAACAGGAAAAAGCAGAAGGAACGTGTTCTTTTCAACCAGTCCTGAAGATCACTATACTGTGTGGAACCCCCTGTCAGCTGAGAAAGTGCTGAGGATGTACGGTTTTGAAATTATAAAAATCCGTTCTACGGGGCATCATCCAGAACGGTTCAACGGAGTGCTCAAGGCTGAAAAGGGAGTTAAACGGCATATTATAAACTGGATGAGCAAAGTATTTAAATTGGGAGATACCTTTGAAGTGTATGCTGTAAAAACAAGGAGCATTTTTAATGACTCATAAAACTATAATGATTCTCGGGGGCGGTACGATGCAGGTACCTGCAATCAATCTTGCCAAGGGTATGGGGCTTACGGTAATAGTAGCTGATGGTAATCCGGATGTCCCCGGGAGAAAAATTGCCGATTTTTTCGAGAATGTTGATCTTAAGGATCATCGGGGGATGATCGAGACAGCATTGAAGTACAAACATAAGGGCTCCCTGGACGGGGTTTTTACTGCCGGTACGGATTTCTCGGAAACGGTTGCACGTGTTGCAGCTGCTGCAGGACTACCCGGGATCCCGGTGGCCTCTGCTGTTAATGCCAGTAATAAAGGTGTTATGAGAAAGGTCCTTCATGATGCAGGAATCGCAGTACCCCGGAATCTGTTGTTGAATTCCCCGGTAACCATGGATAACTGCGAAGGTTCTGTTTTGAGCGGGGGGCTTGACTTCCCCCTGGTGGTAAAGCCGGTTGATAATATGGGGAGTAGAGGGATCAGAAGGGTTGATTCCTGCCCCGAATTGAAAGAAGCTGTCATTTCGGCAGTAAAGTATT
>QNBL01000105.1 GCA_003641695.1 Spirochaetota bacterium | reverse complement strand
TCACCGGTAAAGGTTCTGTAGGCAATTACTCCAAGAAAGAAGCTTACCTGTCTCTCGCCATCGAGGTCAGGATGCCTAAAGGGTTCTATTCTTTTTACCAGGAACGCTTCTTCCTGATGTTTTGCAACAAGATTCATAAGGTCAGGGGGGAAGAGGAGAATTTCTCTGTTATCTGTAATATAAATCCCCGAGGGGGTAATAATCTGCGGTACAATTCCGTTCTTCTTTAAGGCTGTAAAAAATTTTACGAGATTAAAAAGCAGATCAATGGAATACGCTGTCTCTGTCAGAGGTTTCCCGGCAATCCATCTTCCAGCAGGAACAAGCTCAT
Source organism: Spirochaetota bacterium (assembly GCA_003641695.1). Lineage (GTDB taxonomy): Bacteria > Spirochaetota > Spirochaetia > B11-G9 > B11-G9 > B11-G9. Next base: position 8,127 of record QNBL01000105.1, on the reverse strand, counting down.
TTCTATTTATGAGAATGTCCCCGATCTCCCAGGGGATTAGTTCGTTACCCCTTAGAATATACCCGGGCTTCCGGGTAAAAAAATCCCTGTCTATGGTTTTGAGAATACCGCTTTCAAGCCCCGATGCTATTCCGAGATAGTTATTTTGATCAGATTGAACCCGGTACACTCCTTCCCCATGGAAATCAAATTTATAATTCAAAGTAAAGCTCCCAAACAAAAAATAGGCTGATACCAACAGATATCAGCCTATAATAACGTAAAAAAGTAATTATTTAAATACCAAGATACGCTTTTCGCACCTCTCCGTTTTCCCTTAAATTAGCGGCAGAGTCCTGCATTGTAATACGTCCTGTTTCCATAACGTATCCCCTATCGGCAATTTTCAAAGCAAGGTTTGCATTCTGCTCAACAAGAAAGATCGTTGTTTTATTTTCGGTATTGACCTTCTTTATAATACTCATAATCTGTTGAACAATAATCGGGGCAAGTCCCAGGGAAGGTTCGTCAAGGAGCAGCAGCCGCGGTTTAGCCATAAGAGCTCTGGATATGGCCAGCATCTGCTGTTCTCCGCCGCTCAGGGTACCCCCTGCCTGATTTTTCCGTTCTGCAAGAATAGGGAAGAGGTTGAAGACGTACTCAATATCCCTTTTTATTTCCTCTTTGTCTTCTCTCAAAAAAGCACCCATATCCAGATTCTCCCGGACTGTTAAAAAGGGAAAGATCCTTCTTCCCTCGGGAACCTGAATGATTCCTAAAGAGACAATTTTGTCGGGATCCATACCGGTAATCTCTTTTCCCTCAAAAAATATTTTACCTGATCTTGGAGGCTCTATGCCTGAAATTGACATAAGAGTTGTTGATTTACCGGCACCGTTGGCACCGATCAGGGTAATAATTTCACCCTCTTTTACCTCAATGGAAACATCATGGAGAGCCTGAATATTCCCATAAAATGTTTTAATATTTTCAATCTTAAGCATCAGTTTCATCTCCCAGGTAGGCTTTAATGACCTCCGGATTCTTTTTAATCTCATCCGGAGTACCTTCGGCAATAAGCTTACCGTAATCTACAACAAATATTTTCTCGGAAACACTCATTACAAGGCTCATATCATGCTCAATGAGGAGTATGGAAATCTTCTTGTTTTTTCTGATATGCAGGATCATTTCGTCCAGTTCCTTTGTTTCCTGGGGGTTCATGCCTGCTGCAGGTTCATCAAGGAGCAGGAGGAAGGGATCAGTAGCCATTGCCCGGGCGATTTCCAGGCGTCTCTGTGCTCCATAGGGAAGATTCTTGGCAAACTCGTTGGCAAATTTGGTGAGGCCGATCTCCTCAAGTATTTCATAGCTGTCGTCAACAACCTTTTTTTCTTCCGCCAATGTTGCTTTCGTACGGAGTATGGCACCCAGAATACCGGCTGAGAGCCTGCAATGACGCCCTATCATTACATTTTCAAGAACTGTCATGTTCTGAAAAAGGCGTATGTTCTGAAAGGTTCTTGCCAAACCCTTTTCGGTAACAATATTAGGTTTCAGGCCGTTTATCCGTTCTGAATGTGTACCGTCGGGAGCAATAAATATATCCCCTCCAGTGGGTTTGTAAACTCCGGTTATACAGTTGAAGAAGGTAGTTTTCCCTGCTCCGTTCGGTCCAATGAGGGCAACAATTTCCCCCTCGTTTATATGGAAGTTAATGTTGTCAACCGCTCGTAAGCCCCCGAAATCCATGGTGAGGTTTTTTGTTTCAAGTATAGGCACCATTACTCAGCCTCCCCTGTTTTTTCTTTGTCAATTCTGTATACCTTACGGACATTTGTGACTATGCCGCCGGGTCTGAATACCATCATAAGAACGAGGATTGCTCCAAAGAGAAGCATCCTGTACTGTGAGAAAGCCCTCAGATATTCAGGCAAGAGTATCAGTATTCCTGCTCCCACTACAACGCCGAATATGGAACCCATACCACCGATAACAACGATACACAGAATTATTATCGATTCCCACAGGGTAAAGCTTGCAGGGTTGATAAAGGTAGTCTTTGCTGCAAAAACAACCCCGATCATACCGGCCCAGAATGCTCCGATGGCAAAGGTGGTAACTTTTGTTTTTGTTATATCAATGCCCATGGACTGACTTGCAATTTCGTCCTCTCTCATGGCTATCCACGTTCTGCCCATCCGTGAGTTCTCAAGACGCCGTACAATGAATATGGTAAATACCACCAGTGCAACCATGATAAAGTAGATAAATATGGTTGCCTGCTGCAACTTAAAATGAATACCGAAGAGTGTAGGCCGTGGAATGTTTGCAATACCGCTGGGTCCGTAAGAAAAATCGTTCCAGTTTTCCAGAATAATTCTTACTATCTCGCCGAAACCAAGGGTTACAATTGCAAGATAGTCTCCCCTGAGCCTGAGAACAGGAATTGCAAGAAGAATGCCCAGAATAGTGGCAAGTCCCGCACCAATAGGCAGACTGACCCAGAAACCAATACCGAAATGAACATGCAGCAGTGCATAGGTATAGGCTCCGACTGCATAAAAAGCTGCATAGCCGAGATGTAAAAGACCGCCCAACCCGACAACTATGTTAAGACCGAGACCGAGAACAACGTACATAAGAGCTGTAGTCATAATGCCCGTCTGATACATGGAGGTTGCAAAAGGATAAGCAACTACCAAAACTACCACTGCCGCCAGGGCTCCTCTTTTCAATCTGGGGTTTTTTTCTCCCATTTCCCGCAGCTTCTGCTGCAGCGAAATCTTCGATTCTTTTCCTGCCTGGAGACTTTTTCTCTCCATCATGTAACGCCAGAGAGTAGAGAGAATAAAGCTTCCTATTGCTATAATCGCAAGATATCCCCATCTCCAAATAACTGTATTTTCAATGGTGTTTACCTTTATAACCATTATCGGGAAGGTGAGGACCATGAACCACAGGGTTATGACCAGTGATTTTTTTATCTCTTTCAGACTGAAGTATTTAACTAAATTTGACATGCTGTTACCTCCCCTAAACCTTGTCATTCTGGGATCTTCCGAGGATTCCCGAAGGCCGGAAAATCAGAATAACCAACAGAAAGATAAAAGCGAATACATCTTCATAGTCACTGGAGATATATCCTGTTCCAAAACTTTCTGTCCAACCAAGAACAAAACTGCCCAGCACGGCTCCCGGAATACTTCCGATCCCCCCGAGAACAGCAGCTACAAAAGCCTTGATACCGGCAATAAAACCGATATAATAGTTCAGCTGTCCTGTATGGGAACTGATCAATACCCCGCCTATTGCCGCAGTGGCGGAACCGATAATAAAAGTAATGGTAATAACCCTGTTTATGTTAATTCCCAGAAGCTGAGCCATTTTTGCATCCTGGGAAGTTGCTCTCATTGCTTTACCGGTTCTTGTGAACTTAATCAGTATGGTGAGCAGAATCATTACAACAGCTGTTGTAACAAGAATAACAAGCTGTGTTGAGTTTAATATCTTCTCTATTGGTTTTAAAAACTTGAAATCCGGAATAAGTGTCGGGAAAGGCAGAAAGTCCGGAGTCTGAGCTAAAAGAACGTAGTTCTGAAGAAACATGGACATACCGATTGCACTAATGAGTGCTGAGAGTCTCGGTGCCTCTCTGAGTGGTTTGTAGGCAATCTTTTCCATGGTAACACCATAAGCAGAAGAAAAGAATATTGCCAGAACACCGGATATTACAAGGATCAGTATGGAGTTCATTCCGGTAAATCCGAGAACAGAAGAAATAATCAAGGCGGTAAAGGCACCGATCATGTATATTTCACCATGAGCAAAGTTTATCAGCTTGATTATACCGTATACCATGGTGTATCCCAGGGCAATTAACGCATAAATGCTTCCCCGGGTCATTCCTCCAAGGAAGAGTTCAAAAAAGTACGAAAGGTCCATAAGTTATGGCTCCCCTTAACAATAAGTTATATAAAAATGAAAGAAAAAGAGCAGCATCCGATTACAGGATGCTGCCCGTTCGCAGAAATGCTATTTAAGCTCTACATATACTCCGTTCTGTACCTGATACATCGCGAAGCCTACACCAATTGCATCACCTCTGTCATCAAATTTGATTTTTCCAAGAGGTGTGTCAACAAGGCTGGTTCTCAGTGCATTGGTAACAGCATCGTAATCGGTAGATTCTGCAACTTTAATTGCGTTAATAAGAGCCAGAGTAGCTGAAACTGCATTCTGGTAAAAAGGTCCGGGAGCTTCGCCGAACTTGTCCTGATGAGCTTTCTCATATTTTTTTGCAAGAGGATTTCCTGCTGTATCTTTGGGGCCGGAAGCGTAAACGCCTTCTGCGTATTCACCGGCAACCTTGATAAAAGTATCGTCTTTAACACCGTCATCGGATACGAAAACAACATCCATTTTTCTTTTCTTCATCTGGCCGACAATCTTGGAAGCTTCAGGATGATAACCGCCGAAAATTACAGCCTGAGCTCCCGAGCTCTTGATTTTGTTGATTACAGCGGAGTAGTCAACTGCACCGGGAGTAATACCTTCGAAAAGAACAACTTCCGCTCTCGAATCAGCTTCGAGGAATTTTTTTGCAAATTCCGCAAGACCCTTACCATAATCACCCTTGTCATGAAGAACAGCGATCTTTGTCAGTCCCAGAGTGTCGAGAACAAAGTCTACTTCAGTTCTGGCCTGAGCGTCATCAGAAGCAATTGTTCTGAAAAAGTTGGGGTAGTCACCGCTCTGGGTAAGAGCAGGATTTGTAGCGGAAGGGGATATAGCAGGAATCTTTGATTCGTTGTATGTTCCCATTGCTGCTTTTGTTGCTCCCGAGCAGATGTGTCCGATAACGCCCACAACACCTTCGCCGACGAGCTTTGAAGCTGTATTTGTTGCAACTTCCGGTTTGCAGACATCGTCTTCAACAACGAGTTCGATCTGTCTTCCGAGAACTCCGCCTGCAGCATTAACTTCGTCTACCACGATCTGGGCGGCTTTTGCTGTCGGGATACCGTACGATGCGAGGTCTCCTGACTGGGGACCGGCAACTCCGATTTTGATGGGTCCGCTTTCACTGGAACCGTTTGCAAAAGCAAATCCGGCACCAACCAAAAGAACCATAATCAGTGTGATAATTTTTTTCATTACCTTCTCCTTTTCTAGTTAGTAATATGCAGAACAGAATATACTCCGGAGCCAAAATAATCAAGGGAAAATTAAATACGGAGAAGAATTAAGAGGTTTTTACTGTTTTGATTGGACATTTTATTAAAAAATTAGTAGTTTAGTTGGGATTAAACCAGTGGAGGTATAAAGTGGCTGTAAAGAGCGAAGAGATACTTGAAGCATTACGAGTTATAATTGATCCGGATTTTCATAAAGATATAGTATCCCTGGGATTTGTAAAGAACATTAAGATAAACGGAGCTGATGTCTCTTTTGATATAGAACTTACAACTCCCGCCTGTCCGATAAAAAATGAGTTTCAGAAAAATGCCGAAGAAGCGGTACTGGCTCTTGATGGAGTTGACAAGGTGAAGGTCAATATGACTGCCAGGGAAGTCAAAAAGGATGATAAAAACAAGGGCGGTCTTGAGCATGTTAACAACATCCTGGCAATTGCTTCATGCAAGGGAGGGGTTGGTAAGTCTACCGTTGCCGCCAACGTAGCAAGAGAACTGGCTTCAAGGGGTTTTAAAATAGGGCTTCTTGATGCCGATATATTCGGTCCGTCAGTTCCCACTCTCTTCAATATCCATAAACCTGAAGTACAGGCGGATGAGGAGAAGAGGATAATTCCCCTGGAAAAGAACGGCATGAAAATTATGTCCTTCGGGTTCTTTCTGGGAGACAGCCCTGCAATATTACGGGGGCCCATAGTTTCGGGATACATCCAGCAACTGTTAACCGGTGTACTGTGGGGAGAACTTGATTACCTTATAATAGATATGCCCCCCGGAACAGGAGATATTCAGCTTACCATGACTCAGACCATCCAGCTTAACGGAGCGGTAATGGTAACAACAAGACAGGCACTTTCTCTGGTTGATGTGGCAAAGGGGATAGAGATGTTTGAAAAAGTGAATGTTCCCATGCTGGGAGTTGTGGAGAATATGTCCTACTTTGACTGTGACGGATGCGGAAAGCGGCACTACCTGTTCGGCGGTGATGAAGACAATATTGTAACAAAAAAATATGGCCTTGAGACCCTCATGCAGATTCCAATAAAAGCGAACAGTGGAATTACAGGTCATATTGATCGTGATTACAAGGATCCTGATGTTGTGACAATGGTTGATAACATAGTCCGGGCAATCGGAAAGAATGCCTTTCATAAAAATGCAACACCTCAGTTTTCCTACAACGATGACAAAATATCGTTTACCTGGCCCGACGGTACACGGTCGGAAGTATCGAACTTTGATCTCCGTGCTGACTGCGGCTGCGCTGTGTGTGTTGATGAATATACCGGCGAAAAGCTTTTAAACCGTAATGATATCCGGAAGGATATTAAGCCTACCGAGATAATCCCTCTGGGGAATTATGCTTTAAAAATTGTGTGGAACGATGGACATAATTCCGGTATTTACCCGTACAAGCAGATTCACGCTCTGGAAAAAAAGCTTTAGGAAGGTGTTCTCAGGGGGAAGGCCTTCCCCCCGCTGCAGCTCCTCCCGGCCTGTTCGGCCGGGCCGCTCCCCTTTACTCCCGGCTTGCTCCCGCGCCGCCGGAAGGGGAGCAGGAGCTTCCGCTCCCCCTTCTAGCCGAGAAACTTTACCAGCATGGTAACAAGAATAACTATCCCCATTCCGAGGTTCATAAAGGTGAACATCATTGTAAATTTTTTATGCATGTCCTCGAACCGTTTATCAACCTGTTCAAATCGTTTATCAACCTGTTCAAATCGTTTATCAACCTGTTCAAATCGTTTATCAACCTGTTCAAATCGTTTATCAACATGTTCAAACCGCTCGTCCATCCGTTCAAACCCAAGTTTTACCACCTGGGTCAGTTCTTTTATTTCCGACCGGATTGAATTCTGTTCTTTCTCGAATGTTTCCTTTTTGACCAGGTTCTCTGTTAAGAGAATAACGTAGCGGTGCAGGGACTTCTTGTCCTTTACTTCAAAGGCATCTTCAAGTTCCTGTTCCAGGATCTCTGCAATGGCTTCCATGTTTTTCTCCATATCTTATAGTTTACAGCTAAAATACTGATTACACAATGTATAACGGGCTAAATTCAATTGGTGATTCAGCTTTTGTAAAAAAAGTATGGCTCCATTGTACACCTGCTGAGAATTTTCCAAATTGTATTACTTTGTCACTGCATTAACTTTCACTAATCATCAATAATTTCCTGTAAAACAAGCCGATCATTTATTAGTATGGATGGATAATCATCATCTGTGATTTTCCACCTGACAGTACTAACTCTTTAATGACACGATTCAGGTGGCGTTGAGTTGTTCCCAGCAGCGAGGAAAGACTTTCTTTAACCGGAAGTGTAACAGTATTCCCTTTACTTTCTGAAGTTTGTGCCAGGATGTATAAAGCTAAACGGTGTTTAACGGACAATACGTTATCTCTTTGCAATGAGTTCGTCTTGTAGAGTTTCTACTGCAGTTGGTTGATCAGGAAACGTAAAAATTGCGGATCATCTTTACCGAAATACTCTACTTTTTCTTTTGAAATGCCCAGCATTGTAGTTGCCTGAGAAGTGATAATATTGCTGTTCATTCCCTTTTTGCTCAGAATTTCAAGATCTCCTATGACAGTAAAGGGTGTTTAGATAGTTCAGAACTATCTGAACTGCTTTGTCATATTGTTCATACATAAGAAAACCTCCTTTGGTTTCCTTTAGTATTTACAGTATGTTACTGGCAAATCAAATTTAATCCTCAGGATTTAGGCAGCAAACCTTCTATTCATACACTGTATTGTGGGTTTTAAGGAATCCTGAGGATTATAAATTCCTGAGAATAAAGCTGCTAATCCTTATGTTAGGATTAGCAGCTGAAAGAGACCTTAGAATGACAAAAGTTCACCAGAAGATATCCGGATGTTTTCGATCTTCTGAAGGAGCCAAATTCTTTTGTAGAATCAGAAGCTATATTTCTACCTGCGGTAAAAAAGGGCT
>QNBL01000104.1 GCA_003641695.1 Spirochaetota bacterium | reverse complement strand
TCCTAATCTTATCAACATGGACGAACTTACAGCTGCAGCTGAGTATATGGGTGACGGAGTCACTTTCGACAAGGTTGAACCAATACCGGAGGATTCACCCTATGCAGGGTACAAGGCTTATTATGAATTTGAAGATATTTCAAAAGTAAGAGCAAATGCAACTCCGGTTACCTCTCCAGAAGCTGCAAAAGATAACGAGGCCGACTCGATCCGTTTTGAGTTCACTCCTGGAAAAACTTCAATCCTAACAATACTCATGCCCAATGATAAACCTGAAGGGACAGAGGATTCTGCTGCTGCAGAAGAAAATGGTGAAGCTAATGAATCCGGTAAGGCCGACGATGAAGGTATGAAAGATCAGCTCAAGCAGATCTATAAGGATATGCATTACTGGATCCGCATTTCCGTAGGAGGTGATATTACCGATACAAATGCACGGCACGTCGACAATTCGACTATAGTCATCCTGGATATGACATTTGACAAGATTGTAGACAACGATGAATTATTTGCCAAAATCACTGCAGATGGCTCAAATAAGGAGATGGAACAGTTTGCTGAAGAATTATCAGATGTAGGTGTCCTTGTCGAAGATAAGGATGTTGTTTCAGTAAAGTTTAAATAACATCTGTTAACGGAGGAGATCTTTCCAGGATCTCCTCTTTTTTTTAAGTTTCAAATACTTTAAATATAATAATTTACTCAGTCCCGGCCTCTTGTGAAGACCGTTCTACCGTCATTGAAATCCAGCTAAATAATATATCGAATATATCCCGAACGACACCAATCTTTGGTACCAGAAAAAAATAGGCTTTAGATTCCTGAGGCACTATAGCGATATGCTTCAGGGTCAGAGGATCGGGGATCCGGTTCATGAGATCTTTATAGGCATTTTTCAAATATTCATCCTTTGTCATGAGAAGATACATCCTCTGACCCCATAAAATCTCTTCTGTGTTAAAACTTTCCGGGTTGTCAATCTTACCTTGTGTAGTTCTGCTGAATTTCTGCTCGATAAGATGTCCCTCTTTGAAATCGGGTTTTATTTTTTTTCCAAAAAGCAGGGTTGAATAGAGTTTGTCACTGTGAGTCAAGAGCAGACTAAAGGGCAGGTATAACCAGGACTGCCGGGGAAGCAGTGTCAACGTAAGATCGACTCTGCGGATAATCTTGTTCTTTTTCGGAATTAAGTTGGCATGATATCCTGTCAGCCCTCCTATGTTTGTAAAAGACTGATCCTTGGGTTTCAATACAGCAACAACAGCATTAAAAGATGAAAGGTGTATCCGGGTATTTCTTCTCTTGCCCCACACATATCCTAAAGAGAGCAGGAGCGAAACTGCAAGAAAAAGATAAAATAGGGGCTGGGTGGTAATCTGCATGTTTTGAAACATCTTATTAAACTCCTTTCAACAACGGACTGATGATATCTTCTTCCAGCTTGTACCCTGCAGTCAAATTGTTGTCTGAATATAAAATTCTCTGTATTTTAAGAGAGGGAAACTTTTTCCGCAACTCATTTTCAATATTTTTCACCGTCTCAGCAGACATTCCGGTTACTTTGTTGTTGAAACCTATGGAAAAGGGGAGTTTGAGGTCCTCCAAACCGAATAATAAACGCTGCGATTCCTTCAAGGAAAGTACATCCGGGTTAAAGACAAGAACAACCTGGTTATCCTTCCCTTGAAGAAACTCCTGTACCCTGGAATACCGGGCCCTGAGTTCATAGAGCTTTTTAATCACATTATCGTCAGTCTCTTTATAACTGAGAAGAACTCCTTCAGGAGCATACTTTCCCTGAATATTGTGTATGGTAAACCGTTTGGCAAGAATTTCCTTTCTTAGCTTTATCAGCCTATCCAACCAGGCCAGGGTAACCCCGGGCAATGCAAAAATATGAAGGGTAAGCCCTGTTGGCGGAGTATCAAAGATAATGTAATCGAAATTGGTCCCTTCCTTTGCAAGGATCTTTTCCAACGCGGTTAAAGCCGCATACTCATCAATCCCGGGAGAATACTTCAGGATGCTGAAATAGCTATCCATATTGAAAGACTGGAGATAGCCATACACCTCTTTCATGAGGTTCATGCTTGCCTTAACATACTCGGATGCAGCTTTTTCCAGATCAACTTCCTGAAGATACAGACCATCTTTGAACCGTTTCTTCCTGTGTGTAAGCTTCGTTTCAAAGATGTCACCCAGATTGTGGGCAGGATCAAAAGATACCGCCAGCACCCGGTACCCTTTTTGAGCTATTTGCCAGGCTGCAGCTGCGGAAAGTGTTGATTTGCCGACCCCTCCCTTTCCAGTAAAAAAAACAGTCTTCATACATCTCCTCGGTCTCTAGTCAATATCAAGCAATCCTGTCATCTCTGCGAGGGTGTCAAAAGAATTTTCCGCCCGCTGGTTAAATATCTTAATTTCACGTGATAATAGAGGAAGCAGCTCCGCTGCCACAAAAGCAGGCGGAGCTGGAATACCGGAAAAAGAACCCGTCAGGAGCAGAATAAAAATATTCTCAAGCTCCTTCTCCTCCCACTGGGTAATACCAGCAGCCTTTTCCCGGTGAACGTAATCCATACCGGAGATGAAATCTTTTAAATAGGTCCATAGTTTGGTCAACATTTTCATCCCCGGATAAAGGAGAAGCGAGGCATTAGGCCACCGCTTCATCCTTGTGTTTGATAAAGTCAATGATAAATACAAAGTTCATAATAAGCATTATAACTTCGATAACAAGAACAGTTATACCTGTTACCGGATTTGCCTTGATCGAACCGGGCAGAACAACAATGGAAAACCACAGGATAGCTGCAGTTACCGTAATCCAGAGCAGATAAGCAGGTATAAGAGCAAACTTGCTGGTAGATTTCTGCCGTTTTGCAACCCATGCAGAACCGGTCAGCAGTGCTATGGATGCAATGAGCTGGTTGGCAGTACCGAATGATGGCCACAATATGGTAAAGTTACCGCTCCATGCAAGATAGATACCGATCAAAGCAGGAATTATAGAAGCAATCCATCTGTTTGTCAGGAAGTTATAAGCACCTTCATGATTGCTCTTTAGAGGGAGCATGATCTCGGAGAATGTATACCGGCCGAGACGGTTAGTAGTATCGAGAGTGGTCATCGCAAAAGAGGCAACCCACATACCTGCGATAATCTGAACAATCTTTGTCGGAATGAAATTAAGCCAGGTTGAAGCTACCATCTGAGCATAGGATGCAGTAAACATTGCAGCTTTAGGATAACTTTTCATCATTGCACCGGTATAGGTGGTTGCCCAGTTGGCTGTTGTAATATCCATCCCCTTGTCAACCATTAGGTTGAGACCGAATCCGGCAACAGATATAACAACCAGAGTTGAGAGAAATCCTTCGGTAAGCATTGCTCCGTAACCGATTGCAAGACCGTCGCTTTCTTTTTCAAGCTGCTTTGAAGTAGTCCCGGAACCTACCAGAGAGTGGAAACCTGACAGGGACCCGCAGGCAATGATCAAAACGATTGCCGGCCAGTAAGGAGTTGCTTTTCCGCCTGAAACTATTGGAGCAAAAGAGGTAAAAGCCGGAGCTGTGAAACCATGAAAACTGAAAAGAGCTGCAATTGCACCAATTATAAGGCCGAAATAGAGCAGCCATGAGTTCAGGTAATCCCTTGGCTGAAGAAGAACATTAACAGGAATAGCGGAAGCAATAATGATATAGAAGAACATTATTACATACCAGGTATTCTTTGATGCAGTGATGGGAAGAATGGAACCAAGCCATATTGCAAGAGCAAGAAGGATAATACCAATTACTGTGGCAAGAGTAAAGTTCATCTTTACCCTATACATCAAAACACCGAGGATAAGAGCTGCAATAATCTTCATTATGTAGGCAGAGGGGATCTCAGGTGTTCCAACAAACATACCGCCGAGGACTGCACCGAATGCCGCAATAACAAGAATAAGCAGAAAGAATACAAGCCAGTAAAAAAGAACACCGGTCCTTTTGGTAATCAGATCCGAAGCAACAAACTGGATTGATTTACCGTCGTACCTTACAGATGCCATCAACGCAAGATAATCATGAACTGCACCGATAAAGATATTCCCGAACCAAACCCACAAAAGAGCAGGAACCCAGCCCCAGGCCATAGCAAGAACAGGCCCGATGATGGGAGCAGCACCTGCAATAGATGCAAAATGATGTCCGAATAGAACCGGGGCTTTGGCCGGAACATAGTCAACACCGTCATACATTCTTGCAGCAGGTGTTTCGATACTGTTGTCCGCTTTAACTACTTCAGTTTCAAGTTTTTTACCATAGGTCTTGTAAAGAACGAAGTAGACAACAATACCCAAAACAACAATAATAGTCGTCATACAACTACCTCCAAAAAATATTTGACCTCATTATAGCGGCTCTTTTCTTATCCGCAGGAAACACCGGAATGAAATGCAAAAAACAAGGCACGAAATGCAAAAACCCTTATTCTATTGACATCAATTGCCGGAAATCATGCACTCTGCTGCGTGAAACGGGAACCTTTTCATCCAAATTTTCCATAGTTAATTGATAAGTATTGTTAAACCAAATTCCTATTTTCTTAATATAATCCAAATTTATTAAGTAACTTCTGTGACTCCTGAAAAAAATTTCCTTCGGAAGGATCTCCTCAAAATGGGTAATCGTATTATGATCCTCAAACTCCTCATTCAGAGCCACTACCCTCGTCTTCTTCCCTGCTGCAATAACTGCAACAATATCTTCGGGCCGCAGGGGATGAAAGTTCTCTCCCTTTACAACGGTAATCCGGGAAAACCCTGTTTTCCTCTCTTTATTTTTGTATAAAGTAAGGATTTCATTGAGTTGGTCAGCGAGTTCACCAGTTCCTTCTGCTGCAAATTCTTTGTACTTCTCAATGCTCTTCCTGATTCGATCCCGGCTGTACGGTTTTAAAATATAGTCAATAGCTCCAAGATCAAATGCTTTTATCGCAAAACTGTCATATGCGGTACTAAAAACTATGTATGGTTTATTTTTCATAGACTGGATATTCTCTGCCAGGTCTATCCCCGACAGCTCCGGCATCTGGACATCCAGAAAAATAATATCCGGTTCAAGTTTTGCAATAAGTTTAACCGCTTCTATTCCATCTCCAGCTTCCCCGGATATCTCAAGCCCCTCAATCTCCGTCAAAAGAAACTTAAGCTCATCCCTGGAGGGTTTCTCATCATCTATTACAAGTGCCCGTATCATTTCACCCCTTTCACGGTATCCGTATGGTAACAGCAGTACCATACCCCACCCTGCTGTTGATATACAGACCCGATGTTTTCCCGTACTTCAGGAAAAGTCTTTTGTTAATATTCTTAAGAGCACTGTTGACTGAACTGTCCACATCAAGAATGGTACGTATCTTCTCTTTATCCATCCCGACGCCGTTGTCCTTTATGGTAATAACTGTACCCTTTCTGTCCATTTTTGCACTCACCTTAATATTCCCGCCGTTTCTCCGAACCATTATGCCGTGTTTGACAGCATTCTCAACAATAGGCTGCAGAAGAAAAGGGGGGATGTTGCAGGTAACGCTGGAAGGAATATTAAAATCTACATTCAGTTTTTCACCAAATCGTGCCTTTTCTATCTCCAGATATGAACGGATATGATCAATCTCCTTCTGAATACTCACCAGCTCTTTATCAGTCTGAAAACTATTTCTAAAAAAAAGACTGAGATGCTGAAGAACCTCCCTGGCTTTCTCCGGATCCAAGCGTATCAGTGAACCTATGGTATTAAGTGCGTTAAAAAGAAAATGGGGATTTATTTGAGATTGAAGAGCCTTGAGTTCCGATTGATCAGCCAGTTTAATCTGTTCTTCAATCTTGCTAAGCTCAATCTGGGTGGAAAAAAGTGACCCCAGCCCCTCTGCAAGCTTCCTGTCCACCGGTTTTATTGCATCTTTTTCCCTGCGGTAAAGCTTCATTGCTCCAATAACTTCTTCTCCCTGAAAAAGAGGTACCAGTACAGCGGAGTTAAGAGGACAATGGGGATCACTACAATTAAGCTGATGCCGGGTCTCAGCAAGAACTGTTTTCTTCTGGGATATCGCTTTTCTGCAGAAATCCGACTGAAAAAGATCCCCTGGCCGATGATGGTCTGACCCCAGGCCTATATGAGTTAGAATTTTTTCCAGATCCGTAAAAGCGACAGCGTCAAGATCAGTATATTGAAGAACAATTTTTGCAGTTTCCTGAGCGGTTTCCCCATTGTACCCCTTCCTGAAGTACTTTTGGGTAAGATTTGCTATAGTCAGAACAATCTCAGCCTGGTTAGCTGCAACCCGGTCAAACTCTTTCCTGACTCCGTCGAAGATTGCTATGAACATCCCGATTCCAATGGAATTGGCAATAATCATGGGCATGGCAATAATTGAAACAAGATCAAGAGCCTCGTTAAATGGCCTGACAACCAAAAGGATTATCATCATCTGCATTATTTCCGCAGCAGCTCCAGCTATCATGGCAAAAAGCCACTTCTCTTCAGCTTTCTGCATTTTTGGACGGAGAAGCCCCCCTAACAATCCCTCGAGAATAGTGGAGAGCATACAGGCAAAAGCAGTAAATCCCCCTATATCGATAGCCCACCGGTGAAGTCCTGCAATCATACCGGAAAGCAACCCAACCAGAGGGCCTCCAATCAACCCGGCGACAAAAACCCCTACAACCCTGGAGTTGGCAATAGCTCCGTGAACAGGGACTCCCATGTAGGTACTTGCAATTCCAAACCCGCTGAAGAATACGATAAGAACAATACGGTCCCTTATCCGGCGGTCTCTCTTTGCCAGAATACGCCGGGCATTCTTGGACTGGGATATAATAATGGCAAGAATAGCCGTAACCCCTGCCTGATTTACGAGGACTTTAAATAAACCAAGAATCATGTTCAATTATTGCACTCAACTATCGGTGAAGCAAGTAAAAAGTCACTATTTCAGGGAACTTTTTTCAAGAGAATTGCGACTAACAGATATATATTTGAGCACGGAGGAAAAAGATGAAAAAACTATCAGCCATAGTACTTATTCTGCTTCTGACAGCTGTTTGGGTTTCAGCACAGGACATTGTTGCGGAAGAACTGCTAAAAAAACTCGACCTGACCCAGAATCAGATTGAACAGGTTCTTCAAATCCAGGAGACATATCAAAAACAGATCAGAGAAGCTGCCTTGGAGATGAACGTATACAAGGCAGAACTGGAGAAATTGCTTTTTAAAGAAGACCCGGATATGAGCAAGGTAAAGAAACTTCTGGAAGAATCCCTCAAATGGCGTCTCCAGTCAGAAATGGCAGCCATTACAGAGAGAGTAGAGACAAGAAAAATCATGGGAGAAGAAAAGTGGGGACAGATGCTCCGTTTGAAAAAACGTTTAATTGAACGGAAACAAATGCAGACACAGCCGCGTTCGAACACCTTACCCGGTGGTAAAAACGGAACAGGCAATTGATAAATTGCTGATGGAGATACAAGCAGCCCTTAGTGATGATACTTTGAGTGATGAAGCGTGTATTGAGCGGTTTAAGAAAACTCGGGAGGAGGCAGTGTTTAACTGTCTCCTCAACCGCTATATCAAGTCTATCCGGAGAATTATATACTCCATTGTACCGGGGATAACAGAGGAAGATAGTGAAGACATTATCCAGGAAACAGCACTTGCCCTCTACAAAGCACTTCCTGATTTTTCTATTCGGTCAAGTTTCAGCACCTACCTGTACAGACTCTGCAGGAATAAAACGGTTGACCATATCAGGAAAAAACAGAAAGAGAGAAGGCTCAGCCGCAGGATTCTTCAAAACACTCCGGATGAAACCATCAATACCCCGGAAATGATCACTGAAAAAAAAGAGACATGGAATAAAGTTACAGAAACCCTCTCCCGTCTGCCGGAAATAGAAAGAACGCTGATCATACTTAAAGATGTGGAACACCGAAAACTGGAGGAGATAAGCAGTATTATGAAAAAACCGGTGGGAACGGTAAAATCGAGACTTCATAGAGCAAGGATTCATGCCGCAGAGATTTTTAAAGAAGAAAAGGAGGCAGGAAGAATATGAAAAACAAACTTGAAAAGGCGCAGGATTATATGGATGCAGGCATGAAGATCCCCAAGGAACTCATTGCACAGATGAACAACGGGGAACGGGGTATACTGGAGGGAATATCTGAATTCCAGAGAGAGTTGGCTGACAGCCTGAATGAATACATCAGCGACAAATCTTTTGTATTCAGTGCAAGAGAGCCGGAACCGTCTACAGGCACTCGTTTTTCAAAAAAAGCTGTACTCCTCGCTGCCGCCCTATTTGTATGTGCCGCCGGAATTCCATTTTTCAGAACCATACAGACAACGAGAATAATAAAAGAGGAAACCAGAGAATTCGTCGCATCAATCACTGGCAGCAGCTGGAATGAGGAATTACTTT
>QNBL01000103.1 GCA_003641695.1 Spirochaetota bacterium | reverse complement strand
TTGGATTCTATGGATTTTACATTCTCACCGAGAAAGGAAGAAAAATCTTTCCTCTCTTTTTCTGCCAAACCTGAATTATCAGCCTGGGGGGCAGAATCAAATCCCATACTGTCTCCCTGCAACAAAGCATCAATTTCGTCTTGAGATAATGATCCGTCACTCATTCCTATTCTCCTTCTGCAGTGAGTTCTTCGATCTCACCTTTACTCATCTCTTCCAGTTTTCTGGTAATTTGTACAGCAACTTTGCTGCCGACGACACCCGGTCTGCATAAAAATTTATCCCTGTTTCCTACTTTAAGTACCATAGGATCGTTAACACGTACATTGGGAAGCCGTATCACATCTCCCTTTTGAAGAGATAACACATCCCGTACCGTCAAGTTCATGCTCCCGATCTCTGCAATTACCATAACTTCGATGGTAGACAACCGGTCTTTCAGTATATTCAAATTTTCTGTAGTACTTCCGCTTCTCACGGAAGAATACATGTATTGAGCTGAAAGTTTGCTTATAATAGGTTCAATTGTCAGATACGGGATACAGAAATTCATCATCCCTTCAACTTCGCCTACCTTTGTTTCCAGAGTTACCAGTACTACCATTTCCGTTGGAGGAACGATCTGGGCAAACTGCGGATTGGTTTCTATCTGCCCCAGCCTCGGTCTCAGATCAATGACCTGACTCCAGGCCTCCCGCAGATTTCCGAGAATTCTTACAATAATATTCTCCATAACAGACTGCTCAATATCAGACAGATCCCTGGTAACTTTAGTACTCTCCCCCTGGCCGCCGAAAAGCCTGTCTATTATTGAAAAGGTTATTGCCGGATCTATCTCCAGTATGGCAGATCCTTTAAGAGGATCCATATTAATTATTCCAAGGGTAGTCGGGTTCGGTATGGAACGGATGAACTCTTCATAGGTGAGCTGATCCACCGATGCTACATGCACATGAACGAGACTTCTAAGCTGTGCAGAAAGAGCAGTCGTTGTTAAACGGGCAAATGTTTCGTGCATTATCGAAACGGTTCGAATCTGTTCTTTTGAAAATTTATCCGGACGTTTGAAGTCATAGATCTTTATTTTGCGCTTTTCCTGAGTCTGACTGACCGTTTCGGTTTCAATTTCACCTGTTGAGATCGCTGTTAATAACTGATCAATCTCATCCTGGGAAAGTACTTCGTTCATCTACACTCCAACTAAAATTCCACTACATTAAATTCCAGGAAAACTATTTCCTGAATTTCCTTATTATCTACAAGTTTATTTAAATGCTCTTTAAGTTCTTCCTTTAAGGCCTCTTCCTTATCCGGAGTTAAATCCGACTCTTTCTTCAACGAGAAAAATGTACGGACAGCATCAACAAGGTACTCTCTGCGTTGAATCAGATCCGTCTGAACTTTTGCATTGTTCATCTCGTACCCAAGTTTCACATTAACAATTACCGTTACAGGATGGTCATCACTGGTTCGTGCCCGTATCTGATCCAAACCGTACCACTGGAGGATTGGAGGTGTTTCCTGATACTTCTCGGAAGCAGAGGGGAAAACAACGTTTTTAGGGCCTTTATTCAGAAAGGATACCGTTACCACGACAATGGTTACTATAAAGATTATTGCCCCAAGACCAAGAGCTACCCATTTAAGAAGCTTGATGACTACTGCGGGCAGAAACCCGGTCTTATCTCCAAGTTCCTGACCGACGCCACCGGCTATCTCTTCTTCAGCAAAAACTTCTTCATCGCCCATACAAACTCCTCATCCATCTCAAAGTGGAATTTTACCAAAATTGCACGATTAATGCAAACTAAAAATGCATTATAAATGCCCTTCAGTAAGAATTACGATATCCACTCTTCTGTTATATGCTCTACCCTCTTCAGTATCGTTTGAAGCCAGGGGTCTTGTATCTGCAAAACCCGCTACCTGAAACCGGGTTTCATCAACTCCGAAATCAACCAGATAATGAAGCACATTTGTTGCCCGTGCCGTCGAAAGCTCCCAGTTTGTGGGAAAAAGGCTGTCCGGATCCGTTGGAATTGAATCGGTATGCCCTTCAATTTTGAAAGTCCGTTGTGCCAGTGCAGTGGACTTGAGAAGATCTGCAGCCTTCTGAAGGGTTGAGCGTGCTTTCTCCATATCTATCTCTGCACTTCCCCTGCGGAAAAAGGAATCAGCAGCAAGACTGATTATCAATCCTCTCTCATCCTCGGTTACCCTTACTTTTTTTGTATTTATCTCAGGTTGAAACAGGGAAATCGCTTTTTTCCTCGATTTGTCCATGGCTCTGCCATATTCCAGGGAGGGAAGTGCCATTACTGTATTTCCAAGTTCTGCAAGCTTTCCAACCTGCAGGGTATTCCCGCCGCTCTGCATCCCGAGACCGCTGAAAGCAGCCAGTATAAGCTGCAAGCGGGACTCTTCAATTGTCTGAGGGTTATATAAAAGTACAAAGAATGTAAGAAGCAGCGTTACCATATCTCCATAGGTAAGCATGTACTCGGCAACGGTACATTCTTCACATTTTTTACACTTTGCCGGTGCTCCCATTAAAATAATCTCCTATTCACCGGTCAATTCCTCCATCATACTCTGTCTCTTTTGCGGATCGAGAAATGATACCAGCTTGTACTTGAGAATATTGGGGTTATCTCCTGCCTGTATTGACAGGATTCCTTCAATCATTATTTCACGGGTCAGTCTTTCTTCCTGGTCCCTGTCCTGCAGTTTATTCTTGAAAGGGATAAGCATCATATTTGCCATAATGGAACCGTACATAGTTGTAATAAGAGCCATTGCCATACCGGAGCCGATTGCATCCGGATCATCAAGGTTTGAAAGCATGGCAATAAGCCCGGCAAGCGTACCAATCATTCCAAAGGCAGGGGCCAACGATCCCCAGTCTCCCATAAGCTTAATTCCTATCGCATGACGTTCTTCAAGCTGAGTCAGATCGTTATAAAGGATGGTTTTGATTATCTCGGGATCTGTTCCGTCAACAACCATCTGTATTCCGTTTTTAAGGAACTCATCCTCAACTTCCTCTATATCGTCCTCAAGAGCAAGAAGGCCTTCTCTTCTCGCCCTCTCGGAAAAGTTTACAAGGGTTGATATGGTTTTTTCCAGCTCGTAGTTGGGAACCTTAAAAATATGATTTATCAGTTTTGCAATCCCGAGCATCCTCGGAAGGGGGTTCGAAAGCAGCATGGCTGCAAAAGAACCTCCTATTACCATAAGAACGGAAGGAATGTCAACATAAATCGAGAGACCTGCGCCGCCGAGCACCATCGACATCAGGATTAGTCCGAACCCAAGTCCGATTCCTACTATTGAAGCTAAATCCATTACACCTACTCCTCGTTCTTGAATGCGCCGATCAATCTTCTATAGTCAACAATTTTGTTAAAAACCGTATCATAGTCCTCTTTTATAATCAGCCTTTTACCGGAAAGCATGATAAAAGTAGTATCCGGATTACATTCGATATATTCAATCTGATGCGGATTCACATAGTAAACCTTGCCGCTCAGGGTAGTAACTTCTATCATGCCCTCTTCCTATACATTATCTTCTACCCCTACCTTTTAAGGGTGAGTAGTTCCTGAAGCATCTGATCCGATGTGGTTATGGTCTTTGAATTAGCCTGAAAACCACGCTGAGTTACAATCATGTTTGTAAACTCTTCCGCCAGATCCACGTTACTCATCTCCAAAGCACCTGCTATAAGTTTTCCCTTACCGGCTACCCCGGAATTGCTTATATTCGGATCTCCTGAATTGTTGGATACCACATAGGTGCTCTCTCCGGCTTTTTCAAGTCCTCCGGGATTGGTAAAACTTGCCAGAGCAAGCTGCCCGAGGAGTCTGTTTGTACCATTGGAGTAAACTCCAGTTATCTGGCCGGACTGATCAATCTTGAAGTTTTCAAGATACCCCATGGGATAACCATTCTGCTTAAAGGCTTTTGTGGAACTCTTCTCTGCAAACTGGGTCATTGACTGAACAACACTTCCTACCTCTCCAAGTTTAAGAGCAAAAGTCTGCCTTATCTGGGCTCCGGCTGCATCGGGTGCTGTGTCAGGAACATCAAATCCAACATTCACAGCCAGAGCTCCGTTATTGACTACAGCCCCCTGTGTATCCGTTGCAGATTGCAACACTCCCAGGTTGGAGAAAGTAACAGTAAAAGTATTTGCATTTCCACCTTCCCCTATACCAGCTGTTGTATTAGTCGGTGTTTCAGCATCGGGATCAATAACAACTGTTCCCTGCCACTGATTTTCTGTGTTGGGGATTTTGGTAAAATCGAGCCTCATCTTGTGAGTATTTCCGAAGGTATCGTATATGGTTTTATCTATGCTCCAGGTACCCTTCTTTATATCACCTGCTGTTGCACCGGGCTGAATAACCTCGGTCCGTTTGTCCAGATTACATGCAAGATCGACTTCGCTGGTTGCCCCTGCAGGGTCCTTGCTTCCAACAGGGATAACAAGATCCTGCACATCCGCAGCGGTATTGATATACTCATTACCGTCTATTTTATCAGCCATCCATCCCTGCACTCTCATTCCGTTTGCCGGATTAACCAGAGTACCGTTTTCATCAATACCGAAAGCACCGGCTCTGGTGAAGAATTCCTTGGCTCCGTTTTTCATTACAAAGAAACCGTTTCCCTGAATTGCTACGTCAGTCATTACTCCGGTAGTCTGCATGGATCCCTGGGTGTGGATGGTATCTATGGCCGCGACAGTCATACCCAACCCGACCTGCTTGGGATTTACCCCACCCAGTTCTTCGGTAGGCTGTGCGGAACCTGACATCGTCTGGGACAGCATATCCTGAAAGGTTACTCTTCCTTTCTTAAATCCGACTGTATTAATATTGGAAATGTTATTACCAATTACATCCATTCTTATCTGATGATTCTGTAAGCCTGATACACCAGAGTACAATGATCTCATCATAATGCGGCCCCCTTATTCGTTATCTTTTCTACATCGTTGAAATCGTAGTATTTTCCATTTACTTTAATCTGAGGATGATCTCTTCCTGTTATCTCCTCAACAACCCCTTTTATGATCGTTTCTCCAGTGGTAATCTCTACATTTTTACCGAGAAGATTCAGTGCATTACTCTGTACCAGCATTCCCGACAGATTGGAAAAGCTGTTGCTCATGTTGGTCATCTGTTCCAGAGATGAAAATTGCGCCATTTGAGAGATAAATTCTTTATCCTCCAAAGGCTTTGTCGGATCCTGATAACTAAGCTGGGTAATTAAAATCTTTAAAAAGTCATCCTTATCCAGATTTCTGGATGCAACTTTTCCTCCATTCAATGACTTGTTCAGGGTATTAACCTGCATGTTGACCTTTGCCTGGTCAGAAGCTGAAAGTACAGCTGTAAAATCCATCTTGACTCCTCCGCTAAACCACTAAATCTATTACATTGCTGGAATAGACATCCTCATCAATCCCGGGGATTGAATCTTCAATTATCTTTATTGTCTTTTCTGACACTAAACTATTTTTCTCTTTTGGGTTCCCGCTGCCCTTATCCCCGACAGATACATCAAGGGACCCCATGGAGAAACCATTCTCTGAAAATGCTCTCTCCAGCCGGAACATATTCTGCTCAAAAATTTCCTTTACAGCTGCATTATCCACAAATATTTTACCGGACAGGTTATTCTCATCCATATGCAGACGGATTCTGACTTTTCCCAGGCTTTCCGGTTTCAAGATCAGTCTGATTTCTCCTGCATCGCCATCTTTAAGAATAATACTTGACTGTTTCACAATCTTGTCGTTCAAGGTGTCATGCAGTTCGTTTAAAAGAACCGTTTTAGGTTCCATTTCTCCGGAAAACTGAGTTTGCAAAGGAACATCCCCCTTTGCAGTAAGGGTAATTACCTGAGCTGCAGTACTCTGTTCCGAACTGCTCTTACTGTTGTTATCGCCGGAAGGGTTGTCCCCGGTAAAACTGTTCTTTGCAACAACGGAACGTTTGTCCGCAGAACTTCTTAAGTCCAGAATTTTACTTTCAGAAGCATGCTTTAATTCTTTTTTCCCGGACCCTTTTTTCTTTTCCGCTACCGCTTCAGTTCTTTTGGCAGTTGCTTTATGCTCTTTAACAGTATCCATTTTCTGAACAGCAGGTTCGGCAAATATCGCAGTATAGTGCGGCTCTACAGGCTTTTCTTTCAACTCATCCTTTTTATGTACCTCTGCTGCTTTGAGTGATTCAGGATTTTTTATTTTCTTTCCTTTTTCTGTGCCGGAATCTCCAGTGCCTGCAATACCCTTTTCCATCCCGGGAAAATCCAGTTTCTTTCCCTTTAATTTCTTTCCCTTTACACGATGCACATCGTCCACAGAAAGCTTTAAAGCACTCTTTTCTTTATTATCTGAAGACTTTTTGGTTACAGGTGTTTTCTTCTCTTTTACTCTTAATCCTGAATCTGCGCTTTCTGCAGTTTTTTTTAAATCAAGTTTTTTCTTCGAAGGATTGACTCCAGTTTTACCCTTTTCCTTTTCCTTCTTTATTACAGCATCGAAATTTTCACCTTTGCCCTTCGGCTCAGGCCTGGAGCTTTTATTTCCTTCAGACTGAGGAACCGGTATTGAATTACGTTGAATTCGATGCAATTTATCTCCCCAAAAGCCCTAAGGCTTTTTGATCATCTTTCTGCTTATCACCGCAGCCCTGTCTGAGGGCATCAGCGATAACCAGTACGAAACTATAGAGTCTGTCCCCGCTTCCCGGGCCAGCACCTCCGTTACCCGCAGGATATCTATGATGTCCTGATCTTCCATCTCCAAAAGCTGTGAAACCGCAGCTTCCGGAGGCATTCCCGTGTAGTATGCTGACGCCTGCCGCAGGTTCTTATCTCTATTTTCGTACTCTTTTGCCCGTTCATTAAACGATTTTTCTTTTTCTTCAAGAGCTTTTTCTCTCTCATCCAGGGTCTCAACCTTTTCTTTTATCTCATTTTCCTTAGTTAAGACCTCTTCTTCCCTTTTATTGAGGGATTCTTCTCTTAAATCCAGAGCGGCAACCTGCTTCTTAATTCTCGCCTTTTCCAGAAGCAGAAGATCTTCTGCATTCTCAATCTTTTCAGGCGTAGACACCCCTACAAGGGAGAGAACCGGGGCGAATTTCCCCCGTACATCAACCAGCCCCAGATAATCAAACCAGAGGAGACCACCTAAAAAAAGGAGTACTATCAGTAATATAAGAAGCAATATCCTGAATCCTGCACCTGTTGCACCAGCCAATTTATCCTCCTCCTGACCTTCGAACCAGACTCTTTCTACCGGGCTCTACCGTAAACTCCCGTTGTAAGATCATCAATTTCCTTAATTTCCGAAAGTTTCTGTTCTTTATAATACTCAGCTTCTCTCCGATCTTTCAGTTTTGCTATAACTTTTCTATCATTGGAAGCTTTTATATATTCTTGCTGTATCTCTTCTCTTTCCAGGGTCAACTCTTCCATCCTCTCACCCAGATTTTTCAGGTCTTCCTCCATCTTTCTGAAGTAAAGCTCGGCAACTTTAAGGTACTCCAGCCCCTCTTTCTCAAGACTGAAATCCTTAAAATGCTGCCGGTGAGATTGCTCAATACGTTTCATCTCTCCTCTGACTCTGTTCATTTTACTGACCACTTCTCCAAGTTTAATCTTCCAGTTTTTTTCATTGTTCTCTCTGAGAGCAAGAACCTTATCAAGTTTAAACTGAAACCGCTTCATCTATCTCTATCCCCGCTATCTCAAATACCCTGGCAAGTGTATCTTTTAAAGGACTGTTCTCTTCAATTTTCTGCTGCAGAAACTCCCGTATCCCCTCAATCTTCTCTATGGCAAGATCTATATCCGGATTACTTCCTTCAGCATAAGCTCCGACATTTATCAGGTCCTCTGCTTCGGAGTAAACGGCAAGAAGTTTTCTGATATGACCGATTACCTGTTGTTCTTCAAAGGAAGTTATTTTCGTGGTAAGTCTGGAGAGCGAGTTAAGAACATCGATGGCAGGATAATGATAGCTTTCAGCGAGCTTTCTGCTCAGAATGATATGACCGTCAAGTATACCTCTTACATTATCGGATATTGGTTCATCCATATCATCACCGTCTACAAGGATTGTATAGAATCCGGTAATTGTACCCTTGTCAGAGGTTCCACAGCGCTCAAGGAGTTTTGGAAGAATGGAAAATACCGAAGGGGTGAACCCTCTTGTTGCCGGGGGTTCTCCTACTGCCAGCCCTATCTCTCTCTGAGACCTGGCAAACCGGGTTACAGAGTCAAAAAGCAGCATTACATCCTTCCCCTGATCCCTGAAATACTCTGCCACTGCCGTTGCAACGTACGCACCCTTGACCCTTGCAAGGGGAGGTGTATCACTTGTTGAAACGATAATAACAGAACGTTTAAGCCCTTCGGGGCCAAGATCTGATTCAATAAATTCCCGAACTTCTCTTCCCCGTTCCCCGATCAGGGCAAT
>QNBL01000102.1 GCA_003641695.1 Spirochaetota bacterium | reverse complement strand
TGTACGCCTTTCTGTTTGAGTACTTTTTTTGCAACAGCACCGGCTGCAACCCTGCCGGCAGTTTCCCTGCCCGAAGCTCTGCCGCTGCCCCGGTAATCCCGTATCCCGTACTTTTTAAGATAGGTAAAATCCGCATGACCGGGGCGGAAGAGATCTTTTATCTCTGAATAGTCTGCGCTCCTCTGGTCCTGGTTATAAAGGATGAGTCCTATCGGTGTTCCTGTAGTTTTCCCTTCGAAAATACCGGAGAGAATGTGTATGGTATCAGGTTCTTTCCTTGGAGTTGTTATTTCAGACTGTCCGGGTTTCCTCCGGTCGAGTTCTTTTTGAATATCCTGTTCATTGAGTTCTATTCCGGGAGGAACCCCATCAATAATAACCCCCACACCTTTACCGTGGGATTCTCCGAAAGTGGTTATTCTGAATAAATCACCAAATGTACTTCCGGCCATTATATGCTCCTTACACTGTCTTTATGGCAGACCTTACTGCTTCAGCAGCTGCAGCGGGATTTCTCCCTTCAAGCTTTACGGTAAGGTCCGCCAGAGCAGTATACATACTGTCTCTTTTTAAATAAAGAGCATGGAACTGCTGCCCGGGATCAGAACTATCGAGAAAAGGGGGTAAACCGTTGGACAGAATCCGTTTATAAAGGGTTAATTCTTCCTCTTTCAGATAAATCTTAAACCCTGATTTTTTAAGGATAGCTACTGCTTTACTGTTCTCTACAGTACCGCCCCCCAGTGACAAAATAAATGGTTTTGAAATTTCCGTGTACAGTTTCCTCAAGGCAGCAGTTTCAAGATGAGAAAAACCCTCCCTGCCGAGCTTTTGGTAGATCTTGCGGAAACTTAAATTCCGATCCGGAGAATACTGCTTTTCCACTTCGTCATCCAGGTCGATAAAATCGATTTTCATGGCAGTGGAAAGTATTTTACCTATGGTTGTCTTCCCGCAGTGTTTGATTCCCATTAAGATAAAGATAGACGGCATAGGTTTTACGTGGTAAGTTCTTCTATTAACTTTGATAGAGGCTGTGGTTTACCAACCTCGTATCCCTGAAGGTAATCCACGTTTATCTCTCTCAAATGTTCAATTATATCCTTATTCCGGACAAATTCAGCTATTGTTTCCAGCCCTATAACCTGCCCAAGACTGTTTATGGCTTGTACCATTGCCCGGTTTACAGGATCCACATCCATATCCCGTACAAAGATACCGTCAATCTTCAAATAGTCAACGGGGAGGTTTTTAAGATAGTTGAAGGAAGAGAAACCGCTTCCAAAATCATCCAGGGCAAAGAAACAGCCGTTCGCCTTAAGTTTCTTTATGAAATCAGTTGCTGACTGAATGTTGCTTATGGCTGCAGTCTCCGTAACCTCAAAGCATATTGAAGAGGGGGGGATATCAAATTCTTCCAGAGAATAGGAGATGAAATCATAGGATGCCTCATCTGCCAGAAATTCCGGGGAAAGATTGACACTAAACATGTATGGATTTTCCCCCTCTGCAATGACATCTTTTAATTGTTTAAATTTCTTGAAGGACTCGGTTATTACCCATCTGTCTATTGCAGGCATAAGGTTATACCTTTCAGCAGAGGGGAGAAACTGTGAAGGAGGTATATAGTCATCCCCGTTTTTCAACCGGATGAGAATCTCACATTTTTTTAATGTGTTGGTATTGTTTACAGGTACAATAGGCTGATAGAAAAGTTCAAACTGGTTCTCCTTAAGTGCCTTCTTAAGGCGGGGTATCCACTCCATTTCACCCCGGCGCTTGGCAAAGAGATTTTCATCATCGTTGTAAACAATTATCTTTTTACCCCCTTCATCCTTTGCTATGCTGCATGCTTCATCTGCATTGGAAAGGATCCTTTGCGCATCGCCGGCCATTTCATCTATAAGAACAAGACCGATACTTGATGTTATAGGGAAGGTTTCTTTTTCATGGACAATTTTATTCTCATTTAACCTTGACTGAAGCCTTTCCCCTATAAAAAGGGCATGCTGAAGCTGAGCACCTTCCAGGATTATCCCGAATTCATCACTTCCCAACCTTGCACAGATATCACTGCTTCTCACTACGCTGTTTATGGTTTCAGTTGTTTGCAAGAGCATTTCATCACCGGCTTTGTGACCATAGATATCATTAATTACTTTAAACTGGTCCAGGTCCATATAAAGAAAGGCATGGGTCTTTATACCGCTTTTTGCTTCCTCTGAAAGCTCGTTCAGCTTCAGGGTAAACCCTTTCCTGTTCATCAACCCTGTTAATGCATCATGGGATTCCTGGTAGGAAACGGTTTCGGAGAGCTTTTGTATCTGTGAGATATCCCGGAACGCAACAACCTTTCCCTCAACGTTTCCAAACTTGTCTATTATGGGGGACAGAGAGCCCTCAATATGGATAGCATTTCCGTTTTTTGCCAGTAACACACAGTTTTTGTAGTTTACCCGCTGAATGGAATGAGGAATATTCAGGGGCAGATCGAGAGGAAGTTTGTTGACTGAATCCAGCGGGTTGAATATATCACTTAGGGGAAGATTTTTTACATCCTCCTGCTTTACTCCAAGAATGTTTTCCGCCTGAGGGTTTAAAAAGTCTATGTTGCCACTTTGATTAATGGCTATTATACCGTCACCGATGCTTCTCAGAATAGCTGCGGACCACCTTTCCTGTCTTTTTGTTTTCTCATCGGTCTTAAACTTGAAAAGAGCCATCTCGATAGTGGTAAACAGCTCTCTCTCTTTGAATGGTTTTAACAGGTAAGCTGCCGGTTCTGCTTCTTTTGCTCTTTCCAGGGTTTTCTCATCGGAATAGGCAGTAAGGAATATTATGGGGATATTGTGTTTTTTGTTGATGATATTTGCGGTTTCGATCCCGTCAAATCCGCTGGATAGCATGATATCCATAAGAATTATATCGGGTTTACGGATCTCGATCTCTTTTAATGCATCGATTCCGTTTGTTGCAATAACCGGTTTAGGATAACCGAAACGGGTCAGTCTGCCCTGGAGATCAATTGCAATGATACGTTCATCTTCTACAATAAGTATATTTTCCTGTCCCATTTACACCATTCTCGCACTTTTGATACCACTATTATAGTCAATACTGCCTTGAAATTAAACAATTTCTTCTAAAAAATTACGTTTTTTGTAACACAATTGTCCATATTTCGGTATAATCGCTCCATGAATGGTGCATTACAAATAATAAACGAACTTTTGGATTTTATTCATGTTTCTCCAACTGCCTACCAGGCTGCCGCGGTACTTATCCGGATGCTAAAGGAAAGCGGGTTTAAGGAGCTGAAGGAAGAAGACTCCTGGAATTTGAAACCCGGGGAGGGTTATTATCTCCAACGGAACAGCTCAACAGTAGCAGCTTTCAGGGTGGGACTAAAGATGCCCGCTGAAACGGGTTTTCTCATGGCAGGAGCACATACGGACAGCCCCTCACTCAAGCTGAAGTATCCAGTAAAAGCTGCTGCAGCTTCAAGCGTTGAAATCTACGGTAATCCGATACTGTCAACCTGGCTGGACAGGGAGCTCTCTGTAGCTGGAGTGATTAACGTGAGAAGAAACGGGAAATGGGGCAAAGAACTCTTTGCTGAATGAATTACTGGAAAGGATAATCATGGTAACCGGAGGTGTTAAGGACGACTACTACAGGGCCAAGGCGAGATCGTTTTTTATTTCTGCAGACGGTGCCCATGCTGTTCACCCCAATTTTCCGGGTAAACATGACAGTAATTTTGCTCCGGAGCTGAACAAAGGTCCGGTTTTAAAGATGAATGCTGGTTACAGTTATGCAACAAATTCTGAAAGTACTCTTGTTTTTGATAATTTATGCAGAAGAGCTGGGGTGCAATATCAACGGTTTATCGGTCGTTCTGATATCCCGTCGGGGAGTACAATCGGTTCGATATCGTCATCTCAATTGGGAATCAGAACCGTGGATATCGGTAACCCCATGCTTGCCATGCACAGTATCCGTGAAACAGCAGGGGTAGACGATCATTCGGCAATGATCAGGATCTTAAGTGAATACTACAGGGACGGTATTGGATGAAGAAGTTTGAGAATTATCTAAGCAGTGAAGTTCTTTTAAAAAGAAAACACCCGAGGAAAGGGGATTTCAGGGGGGAATACTTCAGAGATACCACTGCAATTATACATTCCTATCCATTCCGTAGGCTCAAACATAAAACCCAGGTTTTCTTTTCACCTAAAAACGATCATATCTGTACCCGCATTGAACATGTACTTCACGTGGCCTCTGTTGCCGCAACAATCTGCAAAGCACTTGATCTTGACTCCGATCTTGCCTGGGCAATAGGGCTTGGACATGATCTTGGTCATACCCCTTTTGGACACGCCGGAGAAAGAATCATAAGGAAGATACGTACCGGAAAGGGAGGGTTTAATCATGAACTGTATTCACTGCGTGTTGTGGATCATCTTATTGCATACGGGAAAGGATTAAATCTTACCTATGCAGTTCGGGATGGTATCGTAACCCACTGCGGGGAGCGGTTTGAACAGTTTATTTCCATAGAACGGGAAGAAAAAAAACTTGAAGGGATAAAAAAATTGAACAGGTATCCCTCTACATGGGAGGGTGCTGTTGTCCGGATGTCTGACAAGATTGCCTATCTGGGACGGGATGTTGAGGATGCAATTCAGCTTAAGGTTATAGACCGGCAGATGATTCCGGAGTTGAGCAGAAATGTGCTGGGTTCCAGTAATAGTGAAATAATAAACACCCTGGTCGAGGATCTTATTCTAACCTCTCGGGAGACAGGGGAAATAGGGTTTTCAGATAAAATAATGGAAGCCGTCAAGGTACTGCGTGATTTTAACTACAGGTTTATCTATAATCATCCGGTTTTAACGGGGTACAAGCAATACTTTGAGAGGATACTTAAGACTCTCTACCATTATTTGGAGGATCTCTTCTCAGTCTACGGGATGGATGGTCAAAGATACGTTTCTGAGAACAATCTGCTTGCAGTCCGGTTTGGGGATTATGTAGAGAAAATGAGCAGCTTTTATACCGAAACCGATGGAGGCTTTGATAACCTGGTAACAGACTATATCGCCGGTATGACGGATAATTATGCCATGGAAAGTGTCTCGGAGATCATGATCCCCGACAAGATGGAGGAACAATTCCGCCGGTTTTTAATGGGAAATTGATGGGTATTGGGATTTTTTTAAATTCCCTGAATCCGTATCAAAATAGTAGTATTAAAATGCAACCCCTTAGGCTATAATGATTTAACAACAAACCGATAGTCGCCAAGGGGGTGCACATGAAATTTACCATAGATTATACCACAGATCAGGTTCAAAGCACAGGCGGAATTGCATTAGCAGCGAAAATATCTGAAAAAATTGGATTCAATTCTTCGCCTGAAGTTTGTAATAGCAGATGAACCGGTTTCAATGCTCGATGTATTCGTAAGAATCGGGGTGTTAAAGCTTCTTGAAAAAATCAAGGAAAAATCCAAAATCTCATTTATTTACGTAACCCACGATCTTTCAACTGCCAGATATGTATGCGACCGAATAGCAATCATGTACCTGGGCAAGATTGTAGAAATCGGCCCCACAGAGGAGATCCTTGCAAACCCGGTACATCCGTATACTCAGGCACTTATTGCAGCGGTTCCGGAGATTGACCCTACAGTCAAGGTAAAGAATGTGCCCATAAAAGGGTACGTACCCGTGGTACCGGGAGAAAGCAGCAACTGCCGTTTCTACCCCCGATGTCCATATGCAGATGAGCAGTGCGAAGGGGAATCCCCCGAAATGAGGGAAATCGGCGAATCACATTTTGTTTCCTGCTTCAAACGGTAATAGATTAAAAACTTATCCCCCGGAGGGTGGAGCTTAAAGCTCCACCCTCTATTTTTCGGCTATTTCTCTATCGAAAAGAACCCGGATAATTTGTCACCGATATTGGAGGTAATCTTATAGTAACCGGATATCCAGCTGCTGTTATTCTCAAATATATTAAATTTGCCACTTACCCTGTTTCCGAAATACCCTTCAGAACGGTTTATTATGGAACTATAAATATGTATGTCATAGTCCCCCTCTTTAACTGTGTGATTACCAGGCTTTATTTTGTCCGTGAGAAACTCGAGTCCGACATAATCACTTTCGTCGGTATACAGAAGTATCTTCATTTTATCTCCGCTTAAATTATAAACCCTAGGAGAAACTGTCCTCTCATTTATCCGGACACTTCTTACCGTACCTTCAGCAGTAAAAAACCGGTAATGATTTGTCCATACGATTTCCGCACTTGAAGTATTATCATAGCTGCCGCCTGAAGAATCATCCCATGCATTTACCAAAACAGGCTTATCAAGCACAAAACCAATCTCTTTGAGCTTATACCTGCATTCAATAATTCCAGCCCTTGCCTTAACAGTTCCTTTGCTAACCATCTTATGGAAACCGCTGTTTTTATCCGTCCACCGGTCAAATCCAGTCTGCCATTTTCCGTTGTACTGGGTAAAAAGCAATCCAATGTCTGTCCTGTCGGTATTATCCAATCCAATTGCATAAAAAAGAGGCTTCTTTGCTGGCGCACCGTCTGCAAATATCATCATCGTATACAGATAAGTCCCGTCTGTCGCAAGGTAGACCTTCTCAATATCCGTACCTGCAGGCCCGCTCCCGCTGTCCCCCAACGCATCTACTACAATGGGATCTATCCCCTTCCAGTCGGAATTACGCCCATCTACCTTTATGGAAGCGTAAGGTAATTTAAAAGACTCTCTTTCAAGTTTTCCCGAGATGTATTCCTTACCGCCGGGAGACATTGTCACGTAAACTGTTCTCTTTTTAAATCCTTCTTTTTTTATTAATACACTATGGTCTCCGGCAGTCACATCACTCAACCTCCCTCCTGTCGGATATACCCTGTTTCCGTCAAGATAAACATCACTACCATAGGATAATTCTCTTATAACAATTTCTCCCTTAAGCGCAATAAGCTCTCCGGCTATTCTAACAGTACTGCCGGGTGTAATATCTACGCTCTCTGTTCTGTTCTGGTAACCTTCACGCTTTATCAGCACTTCGTGACTGCCTGGTTCAACAGAGGGTATCTCAACGGGAGTTACCCCAATCTCCTCTCCATCAATGTATACAATACTTCCGTAGGGAGTAGATTTCACCTCAAGACTACCGGGTTTCAGCATCAGTTTCTCATCAATCACTGCAGTCTCCCCAGCTTTAACAAAAACCTCTTTTTCAACTGCCGTATAATCTGTCTTTCGAAGCTCCACTTTATAACGGCCTTCCCCCATCATACCGGAACTGTATGGTGTCCTACCGGCTTTCTCTCCGTTTATATAAACCTCCGCTTCATTTGGGATACTGGAAACCGAGATATATCCACGAGTCAATGCCAGAGCCTCCGCTTCCGCCTTGTCAATTTTAGATTTTAAAAGCTCTTTTCTTCCGTAAACAAGAGCAAGATTAAAAGCTATCTTTGGAGAACTTTTTACTTTTTCTTCCAGTTTCTCTATTATCCGGTACTCCTCTTTAACAAGCCCTTTCTTTCCGTACACCAATGACAAACTGAACAATACCGACGGAGGAACTTTATCTTTAGAAGATTCTTTTTCAAGATACTTCTTCAGCTCATCAAGCCTCCCCTCCTTTTCGGTTCTCGCTATAACCGCCTTTATTACCTTTATATCTTTCTCGTTCTTTATCTCTTTTCCTGTCAGCATCTTTATCTGAAGCATCTCAAGCAGCCTTGTTCCCCAGGTAGTAATATTATTACTGTCATTATCTGATTTACTCAAATCATAAAAAAATCCGGACTGAGGCCTCTCTTCAAGTTTATCCACAATAGCAGAGGTCATCTCGTTATTTTTATCCGTTTCCACCAGGCCGCTGATATTTTCAAGATCTGACAGATCTCCCGAGAAGACTTTTCCTGCTCTCTCCCAGCCATTAATCTGATATCCAAGTATTAATGAATATTCCTCATTTTCGGTTTTAACTTCCCTCAAACTTTCCATCAATTCTGAAAAACCGGACTTCAATTCATTCTGCCTTGAGAGTATCCCCATCCAGTCGTTATCCCGTATAACCGACTCCGTTTTCACCATAAGCGGTTCTATCCTTTCCCAGACCGGTAACGTTAAAAATGGATCATTCTTTACTTCGCATGAATTTAAAACCATTAAAATGTAAATAATAAATAAAAGAATATAATTTTTTTTCATGATTTTATTATAACATCCTGCTGACAATATTTGTCAACCAAAAATAGAAATTCCCCAACAGCTGAATAGAAAAGAAGAAAAGGGAATAAAATTTGAAATTTCTCATAAATGAGTTAAATTTAAAGAAGAACCCGAGGAATTAGATTTATTCTTCTTTCTCTTTTTAATGCCCTTTTTAGCCTAACATCATTGTTAACCTTGATAAAATCAGCTCTAAAAAATCTTTTAAGAAGATTTTCAAATGTGAACGAAAAATGGTTTCATCCGATACTACAATAAAAAGAGTTCTGGATTGGATAAAAGAAGATGAAAGCAGAAATTTTCTTCTTCA
>QNBL01000355.1 GCA_003641695.1 Spirochaetota bacterium | reverse complement strand
ATAATTTTTTGAAACAAGACCGTATAGAAAAGAAACAATAATCGACACAGCCAGTACAATCAGGGAAATATACAACGTATTCATGAAAGAATTTTACCATACAAACCGAAGAATGCCTATATAAATTTAATTAAAAAGGGAGATAACATAGTAAAGCCTTTTCTTGCGGTTAATGTAGAAAATAGTACATACAGCAAGAGGCTTCAGTTTCTTTCACTATTATCCAGGAATTTATAACCCAAGCCGTTTACGGTTTGCAAGAATTGGGGATTAGATGGATCATCTTCCAGTTTTACACGCAGCTTTCTTATGTACACTTTGAGATAGTCTCTGCTATCCAGCGCATACTGTCCCCATATTTTACCAAGAATAACTTCAAAGGGGATCACCTGGCCTTTGTTTCGTGCAAGAAGCTCCAGAAATGCAAACTCGGTCGAAGTTAGGCCTATTAGCCTGTTATCTTTGTTTACCGTATGATTATTAAAATTAATTTCAAGGTTTCCTGTTTTTAGTGTTTCATTTGTTATAACCTCAAACCCTTCTGCTCTTCTGATTACAGACCGGATGTGAGCAATAAGCTCGAGATTTCCAAAGGGTTTGGTGATAAAGTCATCAGCCCCGATTTCCAAAGCTTTTACTTCAATTAACTCGTCACTTTCAACTGTTAAAACAATCACCGGTACATTGCTGTATAAACGTAATTTTTTTAGAACATCAAATCCGGACATCCTGGGCATTCTAAGATCAAGAAGAACCAGATCCGGTTCTTCTCTGTCAATTAATGCAAGCCCTTTTTCTCCGGAATCGGCTTCGATTACCTCCCACTCCGGTTCCTGAACGTTTATTGTTAAACGGATTGCTTTTAACATATCGGCTTCATCATCAATAACAAGTATTTTTAGAGTGCGGTTATGATTCATGGCAATTCTCCTTTGAAAAAACGGGAATGGTAAAACAGAATCCTTTCCATCGTGTATGGGTATCGACACAGATGCTTCCGTTGTGAAGTTCTACAAGTTTTTTGGTAATATAAAGACCCAATCCGAACCCGGTCAGAGCCTTGTCAGGAGAGGAAGTATAATATTTTTTGAAAATATTTTTCTGCTCCTTCGGGGATAAAGATGCTCCTTTATCGTATACACAGATTATTACATTATCTTTCTCCGTAGAATATGTAATAATGAGGTTCGTGTTTGCCGGAGAAAATTTTATGGCATTGGACAGTAAATTGGAAATTATTTCTATAAGTCTTTTCCGGTCTCCGCATACAGTAGATATATTTTTACCCCCATGGGATATTTTAAAGAGTATTTTTTGGTTTTTACTTTCTGCCAGTGGCTGTATTGCCTCTATCCTGTTTCTGATAATCCTGATTATATCTGTTTCTTTGCGGTGAAGTGTGAGATCAGAATTTTCCAGTTTTGCTGTTTCCAGAATATCGGTAGTAAGATTATCGAGCCTTTCTATGTTTGCTTTCATTGTAGCTAAAATATCTTTCTGATTCTCAGTTGGTACAGGAATGGTAAGTTCCAAAGTTGATTGAAGTGTTTTAAGTATTGTAAGCGGTGTTTTTATTTCATGTCCGGCAGCAGAAAAAAATGTCGCTTGAGTCTCTTTAAATTCAGCGAGCTTTTTTATCTGATCCTGTTTATCCTGAAATGCGTAAAAATTGTGGAGGATAAGCTGGGCTTCCAGTGCAAGTGCTTTTAAAAAGAATGTTTCATCAGATACGTGCAGGGGAGCATCATTCTTACCTATCATTAATAAACCCTTGTTGTATTCGTTATAATCGGCAAGATTAAGACCGATTAATTCTCTGGCTCCACTTTTAAAAAAGTGATGGTTTGCATCAGTTTCATGAACACCTTTTCTTAAAATTGAAGTCTCTGCCCTGTAGTTGATTAGATTGTAGTAAACGCTTCCAACCGGAAATAATTCAGGATTGCTTGTTGCTCTGATTTCCCACTTGTCTTTGTGAATATCAATACGGTAAATAACAAATGCATAGAGTACATTTTCAAGAGACAGTATGGAGGAAAGCAGGACGTGAAATATTTTTCTCTCATTAAAACTTGTACTTTCCAGTTTTGTGAAAATCTCGTTAAGTTTTTTTAAATCTTCCGCCGATTGGAGAGCTTTCTGCTGATTTTCCTCTTCTCTGCGTAAAAGTTCTCCCTGGATTATGATAATAAGACCCACTATAAGAAGCCGTATAAATCTGCTGACAAGATCGTATGTTGAAACAGGCACTTTTGCTGCAGTCCAGTGTATGGTTGTTGCAGCAACTTGGATCAGGTCTATACCTACAATCCAGACAGAAGCCAACCGCCAGTTAAAGAATAATCCTGCTTCGAAGAAGGAAAGCAGATACAATACAAAAAAGAGACTGCTGTAACCCCCGGTAAGAATAACTGCCAGGCTTCCCTGTATTATATCCAGTATAAAGATTAATGTAATATTGAATTTCCGGTGAAATTTTTTCGAGAAAATATACAAGGTT